>JAPLSS010000460.1 GCA_026398515.1 Candidatus Sumerlaeota bacterium
CGCTCGATCTGGCCGACGCGATGAACCGGCTCGGCGGCCATTTCAACGCCTTCACCTCCCAGGAAGCCCTGTGCGTCCACGCGCGCCTGATCGACCGGCAGCTCGCCGCGGGATTGGACCTTCTGGCCGAAGTCGTGTTGCGCTCCACGTTCGCCGAGGAGGAATTGCAGCGCGAACGCAACGTGATCATCGAGGAATACAAGATGATCGACGACACGCCCGACGACCTGGTCATCGACCTGTTCCACGAGGCGCTGTGGGGCGAAGAGCCGATCGGGCGCCCGGTGATCGGCCGTCTGGAGGCGCTGGAACGCCTCCGGCGCGAAGACTTGGTGGAGCACGCGCGGCGCGCGTTCGCGCCCGGCCGCTTGATCGTGTCGGCGGCGGGCGCTCTGGACGAGAAGGCGATTCTGGCCCAGGTCGAGGACCTTTTCGGCGGCCTGCAGCCGGCGGAATCCGCCGCCCCGTCCGCGACCCGCCCGGCAGGCGCCTTCGAACGAAAGGTGCGCGACAAGGACATCGAACAGGTGCAGTTTTGCTTCGGCTGTCTGGGGCCGCCGCGCGCCGATGAGGACCGCTACCGTTTCTCGCTTCTCACGTCGATCATTGGCGGCGGCATGTCGTCGCGAGTCTTCAAGGAGGTGCGGGAGAAGCGCGGTTTGGCGTATTCCATCGGCTCGTACGTGACCGCCTTCCATGACACGGGCGGGTTCGCCATCGCCGGCGGAACAAGCCCCGAGACGCTCGGCGAAGTCGTAGATCTATGTGTGCGCGAAATTCGCGGCCTGTACAGCGAGGGCGCGCGCGGCGACGAGCTGGACCTGGCGAAGGAGCAGATGAAAGCCTCGCTGCTCTTCGCTTTGGAAAACACCGGCTCGCGCATGACGCGCCTGGCCGAGCAGGAGATCTATTTCGGCCGCTTCTTCGAGATCGACGAAGTGTTGCGGCAAATCGACGCCGTGACCGAGACCGACATTCGCGAGGTGGCCGAGCAGCGCCTGCGCGACGCCCGCGTGGCCGTGGCCGCCGTCGGCCCCGCGGAGTCGAATGTCATTGATCTGGACAAGTTCTAAGAGGATTTTTGATTTTGGATTTTTGATTTTCGGTTCTCCGAAGCTGCCGTGGTCGCTCCGCCGTACAAATCGAAGATCCAAAATCAGAATCGAAAATCCCCCAAGGAGACTCCGATGCGCATCACTTCTCTCGTTCTTCTCTCGGCGGCGCTGGCGTGGTTCGGCGCGAGCGGCGCCCCGGCGGCGACCGAACGTCCGGCGCCGAAGGTCGGCTTCATCAATCTCTACGACATCCAAGAGAAGGCCATCCCGGTGCGCCAGCAGATCGACGCGGCCAGCCAGCAGATCAAGGACATGCAGGCCCAGTTGGATGAGAAGACGAAACGGCTCGTCGAGTTGCGCAGCCAGGCGCGCAACACCTCCGTTCTGTCCAAGGAAGAGCAGGACAAAATCCCCGCCGAAGCCAACAAGCTCCAGGACGAGATCGACGACCTCGAGTTGAAGATCAATTATGAGCTGAAAAAATCGGGGGACAAGGCGATCAACGCGGCGCTGGACCTGATCATCAACGCCATCGACGCGGTGGCCAAGCGCGAGGGCTATTCCCTGATCATCAAGAGCGAAGCGGTGGTCTACGGCGACCCCAGCTGCGAGATCACCAAGCAGGTCATCGACTATCTGAACTCCGAGAGCGGCGGCGGAAAGGCGTCCGCCGAGGGCAAGGCCGCCCCGGCTCCCGCTCCCGCGAAGAGCAAGTGACGACTTATAGGACTCATAGGACCTATAGGACTTATAAGACCCATGAGTCCTATAGGTCCTTTTCGAATCGCCTGGCCGGCGCCCTTCGCCCCTGATCATGGCCTCCGACCTCCAACACACCCTCGCCCAGCCGTGCGAATTCGACCCCGGCGTCGGATTGCACACGGGGCGCACGATGCGCATGGTCTGCCGCCCGGCGCCGGCGGACCACGGCGTCCGGTTCTGCCGCGTCGACGTTCCGGATGCGCCGGAAATCCCCGCGACCCTGGACAGCGTGGCCGCCGACGGCCTGGCGCGCCGGACGGCGTTGGAGATTCGCCCCGGCGTGGAGATCAACACCGTCGAACACCTGCTGGCCGCCTGCCTGGGGCTGGGCATCGACAACCTGCGCGTCGAACTCGACGGGCCGGAAGTCCCGCTGTTCGACGGCAGCGCGGCGTTCCTTGTGCGCACGCTGCTCAAGGCCGGGTTAAAGGAGCAGCGCCGAGCGCGGAGGTATTGGACGGTGGCGCGTCCGTTCGTCCTCCGCGACGAGCAGGCGGAGGTCATCGCGCTTCCCTCCGAGGGGTTGCGCGCGACGTATTTCGCCGACTTCCCGCACCCGGCCATCGGCGTGCAGTCGGCCAGCGTGGACGTGGCGCGGGAATTCCGCGAGGAGGTCGCCCCGGCGCGCACGTTCTGCCTCGAAGAGGAGATCAAACTGTTGCGCGACGCCGGGTTGATCAAAGGCGGCGACTTGAAGTGCGCCGTCGTCTTCGGCGCCCATGGGCCGCTCAACACGAAACTGCTCTTCCCCAACGAGCCGGCCCGCCACAAATTGCTTGATCTGCTCGGCGATCTGTATTTGCTTGGGCGTCCCTTGCGCGGCCACGTCCTCGCCTGGCGAAGCGGCCATCGCGCGCATGCGGCGTTTCTCACGCGACTGAGAAAGGAATTGGAGTGATGACCGAAGGCGATCCGCGCCCGGCCCCTCTGCTCACCTGGCATGACATTCTGCGCATCCTGCCGCATCGCTATCCGTTCCTGATGATCGACCGGGTGCTGGAATTCGAACCCGGCAAGCGGATCGTATGCATCAAGAACGTGACGTTCAACGAACCGCAGTTCAACGGCCATTTCCCCGAGAACCCCATCATGCCGGGGGTGCTCATCACCGAAGCGCTGGCGCAGGCCGGCGCGATACTGGCCATCGTCTCGTCGGAATCGCAGGGCAAGTTGGCCGTGTTGACCGGCATCGAAGCCGCCAAGTTCCGGCGCATCGTGCGGCCCGGCGATCAGTTGCGGCTCGAAGTGAACCTGGAGCGCGTGCGCCGCGGGTTCGGACGCGCAACGGCGGCGGCGACCGTCGAGGGCGACCTGGCGGCCGAGATGACGCTGTCGTTCGCGCTCGTCGACGCCTCGGCGATTCAGAATGGGAAAAGCGGGTAAGCGATCTTTTAGGCAATTTCCGGGCGCGGCGACGTTCTCGTCAGCATTGGTGGGCGCGCCGGCGTCCTCGTTGGCGGTAAACCGCATCGGATTGAGATCTGCTGCCGACGAGGACGTCGGCGCTCCCAGGAACTGCCTCGCCTTTCTTTTGTCTTCGTCGGGTCAATCGCCAATAGCCAATAGGCAATAGGCAATCGCCAATGGCCAATCGACTATCGGTAATTATCGCCAATGGCCAATCAGGCGTTGTTCAATCCGTCCGGCGTCCGGCGTCCAACTCCGACCCCACATCGTCGAGCAGCAGGAGCGGCGCTTCGCCCCGGCGCGCCTCCATCAATCCGACTTCCGCGATGCGCAGCGCCAGCGCGCACGACCGCTGCTGGCCCTGCGAGGCGAAGTCCTGGGCGCTTCGCCCGTCGAGCGTCAGCAGAAAATCGTCGCGATGCGGCCCGCTGCGCGTGGCGCCCTGGCGCAGATCGTCGGCGCGGTCGGCCTCCAGGCGGCTTCGATATTTCTCCACAACATCTTCCCGCGCGTCGGCGCCGTCGTTGCGCATGAAGTGGCGATAGGAAATCTCCAGCCGTTCCCCCGCGCCGAATTCCGCGTGGGCCCGCGCCGCCCGCCGCCCCAGGTCCTCCAGGGCCGCCGCGCGATGGCGCAGAATCTCGCCCGCGGCCTCGGCCATGATCGCCTCGTACGGCGCCAGATCGAGGGCGATCCGTTCCAGGGGCCGTCCGCCGCGCAGCAGCGCGTTCCGATGCCGCAGCGCCTGATTGTAGCGTTGCAGCGCCGCGAGGTAGGCGGGAGAGATCTGGCTCAATTCCAAATCAAGAAAGCGGCGCCGCGCCGACGGGCCCCCCTGGATGATTTGCAGGTCGGCGGGGGTGAACAGCACGGCGTTCAGCTCGCCGAACAACTCCGCCAGGCGCGCCAACGGCTTGCCGTCGAGAAACAGGCGCTTCTCGCCCTGATACAGGACGACCCGAATCTCCCGCCGCGCGTCGGCGCGTTCGATTTGCCCGGCGACGCTGGCGGCCTCGTCCGGCGGCGCGTCCCAGGCCACGCACTCCCGGTCGTTGCGGCTGCGGAACGAGCGGCCCGTCGCCAGGAAGTAGATCGCTTCGAGGAGGTTGGTCTTGCCCTGCGCGTTGTCGCCCCAGAACAGCACGGGGCCGTCGGGGAAACGCAGGTCGATCTCCCGCAGGTTGCGGAAACGGCGCGCGCGCAGTTCGCGAAGGAGCAATGGGCAATCCCCCCGGAATCAAGCCGACGAATCCACGAGCGCGGCGCTCACGCGGCGCCTTCCCCTTAGAGTCGTCTGATCCCAAATCCGCCGGCGACTTCGATGACGGCGCCGGGGCAGTAGTCCAGGTCGCCGCGGGCGAAGGCGCTGATGACCCGCGCCACGTCCTCCGGCGTCCCCCAGCGGCGCATCGGCAGCAACCCCTCGCCGATCAGCTTGTCGTACTTCTCCTTCACGCCCGAGGTCATGCGGGTCTCGACGATGCCCGGCTGGACTTCAATGACCGGGATGCCGTGTTCCGCCAGGCGGTCGGCGAACAGCCTCGCCGCCATGCTCAGGCCCGCCTTCGAGACGCAGTATTCGCCGCGCGAGGTCGAACTTGCATACGCCGAAATCGAGGTGACGAACGCGATCCGCGGCCGCTCGACCACGCCTTCTTGTTTCCATTGGATCATGCGGCGCGCGGCCCGTTGCGTGAGAAAATACGGCCCCTTCAGGTTGATGGCGACGAGGCGGTCGAAACTCTCCTCTTCGGCGTCCAGAATGTCGCGGCGTTCCCGCGGCGCCACGCCGGCGTTGTTCACCAGAAGGTCGAGGCGGCCAAAGCGTTCGGCCACAAAACCGATCAGCGCGTCGCGGTCGGCGCGCGCGGCCACGTCGGCGCGGAAGACGTCGGCGCGCCCGCCTGCGCTTTCAATCGTCCGCTTGACCTCGTACGCGCCGGACTCGGTTTCGGCGGGATTGGCCGTCACGCTGTTGATGACGACCGCGTACCCATCCGCGGCCAATTGAATGGCAATGCCGCGCCCGATGCCGCGGCCGGAGCCGGTGACCAATGCCACTTTCATTGTAGTCGCCCCTTGGGAATGCGGAATGCGGAATGCGGAGTGCGGAGTGCGGAAAAAAACCCTTTTGGAGATGACTTCTCAGTGCCTACTGGAAGACCTCAGATGTCCGTGTTCTTCATTCCGCATTCCGCATTCCATATTCCGCATTCGGAACTCCGCATTCCGCACTCCGCATTCAAGAATGCTCCACATACGCCCTCTTGATGTCTTCCACAAACCGCGCCTGGTCTTGCGCCCAACGCTCGTCCGAGAAGATCTCGACTTCGCGGAAACCGCGGAAGCCCGCTTGCTCGACCCAGGAACGGATGCGCCGGATGGGGATGCAGCCCTCGCCCATCAACACCCGGTCGTTGAGCATGTCGCGCGTCGGAGTGCGCCAGTCGCAGATGTGGAACGAAAGGATCGAGCGGCCCGCGCGGTGAATCTCGCGCTCCAGATGCGGGTCCCACCACACGTGATAGACATCCACGGTGACGCCGACGCTGGGGCTTGCCAGCGAGTCGACCATGTTGTTGGCTTCCTCGAGCGTGTTGACCGCCGAGCGCGCGTCGGCGTACATCGGATGCAACGGCTCGATCGACAGCTTCACCCCCGCCTCTTCGGCATGGGGCAGCACCGCGGCGATCCCCTCGACGATCTGCTTGCGCGCCTCGGCCAGGTCCAGGCCCGGCACGGCGCCGCAGACCAGCACGATCAGCGGCGCGTCGATCTCGGCCGCCTCGTCGATGGCCGCGCGGTTGTCGTCGAGCGCCTTCCGGCGGTCGGCGCGCGTCAACGCCGGGAAGAACCCGCCGCGGCACAGGCTGACCACCTTCAGCCCCGACTCGCGCAGCATCGCGCCGGCGGCCTTGGCGCCCGCCGGCGCCAGGTGTTGCCGCCACACCGTGATCCCCTCCACGCCGGCTTTCGCGTAGCCGTCGATGGCCTGCGCGAGCGACCACGGCTTGGTGGTCATGGTGTGGATGCAGAGATGAGAGAGGGGGTTGGTCATCGGAAAGGCCTCCAGGTTTGGAACGCGGAGTGCGGAATGCGGAGTGCGGAATGCGGAAAAACCGACTCATGAATTTCAAATCTCAAGCAGCCCGTTCAAAGACCAACCTGGCGCATTTTTCACTCCGCATTCCGCACTCCGCACTCTACAACTCCTCCACCTCCACCCACTTCTTCTCATTCCACGACTGATGCGCCAGTTCCGCCAGCTGCACGCCTTTCGCGCCTTCCTTCAGCGTCCAGGGGAACGGCTCGCCGAGCGCGACGTGGCGCAGATAGAGCTCCCATTGCGCCTTGAACGCGTTGTCGTAGGCCTGGTTCGTCGTGACCGGCTGCCAGCCATCGAAGTAGCGGATCGAGCTGTCGACGTCGGGGTTCCACACGGGGCGCGGGGTGGCCGAGTCGGGCTGCGTCCAACACTCGCGCAGGCCCGCCACCGCCGAGCCGTTCATGCCGTCGACCTGCACGGTGAGCAAATCATCGCGGCGCACGCGCACGCACCAGGACGAGTTGAAATGGACGACGATGCCCGGCTCGGTCAGGAACGTGGCATAGCAGGCGTCTTCGGCGTCGCTTGAGTAGGGCTGTCCCGCCTCGTCCCAGCGTCGGGGAATATGAATCGCGCCGACGCACGTGAGAGAGCGGATCGGACCGAACAGGTTGTCCACCAAGTAGCGCCAATGGGCCATCATATCGACGATGATGCCGCCGCCCTCGCTCTTGCGGTAATTCCACGAAGGGCGCTGCGCCGGCTGATGCTCGCCGGTGAAGACCCAATAGCCGAACTCGCCGCGCGCCGAGAGAATGCGCCCGAAGAAGCCGGCGTCAATGAGGCGCCTCAGTTTGCGCAGCCCCGGCAGCCACAGTTTGTCCTGCACCACTCCGTGCTTGACTCCGGCCGCCTCCGCCAGGCGCCACATCTCCAACGCGTCGCGCAGGGTCTCGGCCGACGGCTTCTCGCAATAGATGTGCTTGCCGGCGGCGATGGCCTGTTGCACCGCGGCGAAACGCAGGGGCGTCGTCTGCGCGTCGAAGTAGACGGAGTAGTCAGGGTTCTGGAGCGCCGCGGCCAGGTCGGTCGACCAGGGCAGGCCGCCGTGCGCTTCGGCGAGTTGTTTCAATTTGTCCGCGTTGCGCCCCAGCAGGAACGGCTCGGGCAGGATCGTTTCGTGGTCCGAGATCTTCACGCCGCCTTGCGCGCGGATGGCCAGGATCGAACGAACGAGATGTTGGTTCGTTCCCATGCGTCCGGTGACGCCGTTCATCAGGATGCCGATGCGGTGGGTAGTCATCGTTTCGCGTGCGCCTTTCACGACCAGTTCTGTAGCCAATCGCCGATCGCCGAAAAAAACCGCAAAGGCCATTCCGACGCCGCGCGTTCAAGGCCTCCGCGCCTTCCGTGCCATTTCTTCTCAGCACAACGATGCCGACATCGCAATGGCTTTTCACCATGAAACTCACGAAACGGCGCGGCGGGGGCAAGAGTGGCACAGGCGGCCCCGTCCGTGCAAACCGCCGTCCTTGGGATCAACGCCCTATCCAACCGGAGGGTTGGGGCGGCCGGAGGGCGGCCGCGGCGGGCCTTGTCCGGCGCCGGATGGGTTTGAGCGAATGGGGCGGCCGCGGTCGAAGTTGGGCGGGGGATAGACGGGCGTTCCAGGCTGGAGCGCGCGGCGGATCCGATGCGCCAGAGACTCCCACAGGCGGCGCAGGCGCGCTTCGGCGTAATACCACGCCTTGACGAGCAGGCCTTCCTTGGCGATGGCGTTGCCGGCGTTGCCGCCGTTGATGCCCCACATCACGAAACAGTTGCGGCAATCCAGCGGCGGCAGGCTCCCGCGAATGCTCCAGCGGAAGAGCCGATAGCGCCAGCCGTTCCAGATCGTCGCGAAGCTGTCCTTGCTCAGATCGCCGAGGAACACGTTCGAGGCGCAGCAGGGGACCACGCGCCCGTCGGTGTGGATGTACGGCTCGCTCCACGGACTGTGACAGCGCCGCGGGAAGCGATTTGGCTCGGAGAACAGCTTGCGCGCGCCGCGCAGTTTTCGCCAGATTGACTCGCCGCGATACACCGCCGGGTTGGGATCGTAGGACGGGGGCGTCTGAAGCGGCACGCCCAATTCCCGCGCGACGTTCCGGGCTTCCTCCAGGCAACGGTTCGCGCGCCGCGGGTCGTAGCGCGGCGACTGGCGGTCGAACTCCGTGTTTTGCAACGCGTAATCGGCCGCGCCGACGGCGTCGATGCGAAACCGGCGGGCCAGACGCACGACGTCGGCCAGTTCATGAAGGTTGTCGCGCAGGGACACGAAACAGACGCCGAAGCGGGCGAAACTCTCGGACAGATGGATGTCGCGCATCTTCTTGATCATCGCCAGCTTGT
This sequence comes from Candidatus Sumerlaeota bacterium, assembly GCA_026398515.1. Classification (GTDB taxonomy): domain Bacteria; phylum Sumerlaeota; class Sumerlaeia; order JAPLSS01; family JAPLSS01; genus JAPLSS01. The sequence goes on from JAPLSS010000460.1 coordinate 8,662, forward strand.
CCAGGAGCCGGTCGAAGTTCGACCCCTGGCGAACCGATTCGTACGTGGCTTTCGTGGCGCCGTCGATAGACAGCGTGATGTTGACCGGGCAGCGCGTCAGCCGCTCCAGGCGCGCGAAATTGAGGAGTGAGGCGTTGGTGAAAAAATTCGTCTCGGAGCCGTTCGCCAGCGCCATGTCCAGGAGTTCGTCGAACCGCGACGACATCGTTGGCTCGCCATAGCCGGTGATGTGGATGCTCATGTTGTATGGCATCAACTCGCGCCGGACCTTCTCCAAAACCTCAGGCCGCAGGTCCTCGGCGTAATACGGTGCATAGCCCTTGGGACAGGTTTTCGACGACGGCCTGATACGCGGCGGCGGCTTCGGCGAGGCGCCCCAGGTTCACCAGCCGGTCGGCGATGAACTGCAGCGCCGTCGGACGGTGGCGCCAGTCGGGGGGACGCCGCGCCAGGAGCGCCCGGCAGAAGTCGATGGATTCCTCGACCCTGCCGTGGCGCGCCAGGCCGGTCCCCAGTTGGCCGATGGCCTCGAGGTCGTCGGCCACGACCTCGTCCAGCGCCAGCAATGCTTCCAGGGCCCACGGCTGGCCGGCGCGAATGTCCGAAAGGGCTTCGGCCACGCGGCCGCCGCCAGTCGGAGGCGAATCTGCTATTTGATTCGGCGAAGACATAGAAAAGTAATCAATGCCAGCCTTTGATCTGAAAGACAAGGAGATTGAGTTCGTCGACCCCAATCCCCGCCTGCGCCGGGGGGAAAATGGACTTGATTACTTAGCGAAGCGCCGGTAGGGATGATCTCGAAGCGTGGGACTTGAGGGGGGCGCGGCCGAATCCAGGCCAATGGCCGTTGACCGCGGGTCTCCGCGACGTCCATCTCATTGGGCCGCAGCGTGTCGAATGTCCGAAGACTCTTCTCCCGCGCCTTCGTTCGTGCTTTCGGCCGTTGCGTCGTTGGCGCGAGCGGTTTCGCTTCCCACGCGCGTGGGGGTCCTTCTCCTTCGCGCCCTGGCGCGTCTCGGCCTCTCTCCCTTTGCGCGCGTTGCGGTCGGACCTTACGCGCTCGACCTCGACGTTCGGCATCCGTTTCACCTGTTCATGATCCTGCGTCGGTATGAGAGGGAAGCCGAGGCCCTGTATCGGCGGGTGCTGCGCCCGGGCGACGTGTACGTGGACGTCGGCGCGGAAGTCGGCTACCTGGCCGCCGTCGCCGGCGGGGCCGTCGGCCCGGCGGGACGCATGCTGCTGTTCGAGCCTGATCCAAGAATCTGCCCGCGCCTCCGGGCCCACATGGATTCGGCGCCGCGGGATCAACGTCCCAAGACGGCGGTGGTCGACCGGGCGTGTTCCGACAGGCGCCAGGCATTTGAAATGGAGCTGGCGCCTCTGAGCGGCCAGTCGCTCCTCGTGCAATGGGACGCGGACCACGTGGCCAACCCCACGGCGGCCGTCTCGTCCGTCATTCTCGATCAGCAGTTGGAGGAACAGGGCATTGAATCCATCCGGCTGCTCAAGATGGACGTGGAAGGCCATGAGGTCTTCGCATTGAAAGGATTGGGGCGGAGCCTTCAACAGCGCCGAATCGATTTCCTCCTCGTGGAAAAGAACGAGTGGCTGCTCAGCCGCAATGGCTTTTCCTCCCGCCACCTGCATGCGGCGCTGGCTCGGCATGGCTACGTGGGAGTCCACGAAGACGGCGCGGCGATCTCACGGGAAAGCCTCGGCCGGGCGATTCTGGAGAATCTCGTCTACGCCCGAACGCACGAGCTGATGCGCGAAGCCTTTCCCGCATATCCCCGGGCCTCGAAAGAAAGCGGCTTCTCCAACGAAGAAATCGAGGAATTGTGGGCCGCGATTGAGGACGCCGGCGAACTGACGGTCCAAGCCAACATCCTGATCGACCGCGCCGGCCGGGGGTTCCTCGCAGAATCCATCGAGAAAGGGCGGCGGCTCTTGGAGGACAATCCCGCCCGGCGGGAGCTCCTCCACTTCCGCGGCCACCTGGCGCATTGGCTCCTGGCCACGGGCCGACGGGACGAGGCCAGAGCGCACTACCAACGCATCGTCGAGGAGAACCCCGCCGATCCGGAAGCGGCGCGGATTCTAAGAAGCATTGATGAGGAATAAGAATGGTTCGCAGCGTAAATGCGCCCTTGCGTTAGCGATGGGGACCGCCCGCGTTCTTGAGGAAGACGGCCTTTCCAGGCGATCCGTTCTCACCGCGAGGAGAGCCAACTCTCGGAATCGAGTTCCGGCACGGCTTCTTTCATCCGGAGGAAATCGTCGTCGCGGGAAACGACGATCAGGCCGCGGCGAAGGGCGATGGCCAGAGTGAGTCGGGCAGGGAGCAGGGGTCACTTTCTCGCCATGTCCGGGAAAGCCCCGCGCACCGGCCGGCCAATGCCGAGGAAGTCGAGGTTGTAACGGCTCTTCAGCGCCTCCTCCGCCTGTTCGATCAGATGCTCCGGGAGCGCAAGAGGGAAGTTATGCGCCTTGCCTTCCTTGCGCGAACGTTCGTAGGCTCCGGCCTTGATCTGGTTCAGCAGTACATTGCGGCTCCAGCCGAAGCGGGCCGTAGCGCGCAGGTAGTAGAGGCGGGCGGCGGGGTCTTTGACCTTTGTGAGAACATTGACATGCTGGCCCCACGGAACCGCCGCCAGAAGTTCTCTCACAGATTGTGAGAGAATTGACTCTGGGCGAGTGTCGGAAGACGCGGGCACGGGATCTCTCACAGCTTGTGAGAGAAACTCTCCAGGACGAACGAGGTGCGGCGCGGGAGACGGCGTCGATACCCCGTTCGCGGCAACTGCCAACCGCCTGATTTCTGGCGCCGCCTGTGCCAGAAACTCGGGCGCGGAATATTCCCCGTAGAATTGTCTCATCCTCCACAGGTTTTGCACGGAAAAACCAGTGGTGTTCGGAAAGGCCCTCCGCAGGTCGCCTGCCAGCTTCTCCACGACCGACTTGCCCCACCCAAGCCTCTCCTGCCGTTCCTGGATTCCGCGCCCAATGTCCCAATAGAGCAGGATCATGTCGCGATTCACCGCTCGCGCCGCCGAAACGCGCGCGGCGGCGATGCGTGTTTTCAGCTCGCTGACGAAGGCCGCGTACTCCGGATTGAGACCTCTCTCTTGGGTCATCTCGACGCCTCTCTTCCGGTTCCTCCGGCGAAATAGCGACACGCAGTGAGAATGAACTATGAGCTCAAGGCCTTCAGTTTCTCCTCCAGTTGCGCCAGCTCGGTTTCGGCGACGCGGAGTTTTTCGCGCTCGGCTTCGACGACGGCGGCGGGGGCGCGCGAGACGTAGTCTGGGTTCGCCAACTTCTTGCCGGAGCGCTCGACCGCCTGGCGCGCGGCGGCGATGGATTTCTGAAGGCGCTTGCGCTCTTCTTCGCGCTTCTGCTCCGAGAGCGGCACGATGAGTTGAATGTCTTCCACCACCGCCACCGCCGCAAAGCCGTGCGTGTCGTGGCGCTCGACGAAGCGCAGGTCGCTCAGGTTGATCAGCGCATGGAAACTTCGGGCGTGCCGTTCGAGCAGGGCGCGCCGTTCGGGGTCGGCCACGGCGACGACGAGGCCGGTCTTCTCGCCGGGGGCGATGTCGTGCTCGCCGCGGATCTGGCGCACCGAGGCGATGGCCTGTTGCACCAGTTCCATTCGCGCTTCGCCCGCTTCGTCGAACCGCGCCTCGTCGCCCTGGGTCGCCCAGGGAGCGATCATGATCGACTCGCATTCGAGCGAAGGCAGCGCGGCTCGGCCTCCCGCGGCTTCGGCGCCGAAGCGCTGGCGCAGGATGTGCCAGATCTCCTCGGTGACGAACGGAATGGCGGGGTGCAGGAGGCGGCACACGCCTTCGAGCACGTAGATCAGGATGCGTTGGGCGTTGCGGCGCGAGGCCAGCTCGTCGTCGGTCGATTCCGGCCGTTGCGAGGCGTAGAGGCGCCGTTTCACCAACTCGAGATGCCAATCGCAGAACTTGCCCCAGACGAAGTGGTAGATCTTGTCAATGTACTGATCGAAGGCGTAGGCGTCGAGGTTGCGGTTCGTTTCGCCCACCAACCGCTCGTAGGCGCTCAGGATCCAGCGGTCCTCCAATTCCAGTCGCGCCTCATCGAACCCCGCCGCCAAATCCGCCGGCGCCAGGTCTTCGGTGTTCATCAGCACCAGCCGGGCGGCGTTCCATAACTTATTGATAAAGTTGCGATAGCCCTCGATGCGCTTGGTCGACAGGTTGATGTTGCGCCCGGCGACGGTGTAGGCGCACAGGGTCAGGCGCATCGAATCCGTGCCGTACTCCTCGATCACGTCGAGGGGGTCGATGCCGTTGCCGAGGCTCTTCGACATCTTGCGCCCGAATTCGTCCATCACCACCGGGTGAATGTAGACGTCGGAGAACGGGACGCGGCCCATGAACTTCAAGCCCGAGATGATCATCCGCGCGACCCACAGGAAGATGATCCCCGGATCGGTCACGAGGGTTGACGTCGGGTAGTAGAATTCGAGGTCCTTGGTCTGGTCCGGCCAACCCAGCGTCGAGAACGGCCACAGCGCCGAAGAGAACCACGTGTCGAGGACGTCGGGGTCCTGCTCCAGTTTTGCGCTGCCGCACTTCGGGCACTTCGCCGGCGCGCCATGGATCGACACAATCGTCTCGGCGCATTCCTGGCAATACCAGACGGGGATGCGATGGCCCCACCACAGCTGGCGCGAGATCGGCCAGTCGCGCACGTTGCGAATCCAGTGGAAATACGTGTTCTCCCAGTTCTTCGGGATGAAGCGCACCCGCCCGTCCTCGACCGCGCGAATCGCCTCCTCGCACAGCGGGGGCATGTGGACGAACCATTGCTTCGAGAGCATCGGCTCGATGGGGTCTTTGCTGCGGTCGCAATGGCCGACCGAATGCGTGTAGGGTTCGGCCTTCTCGATCAGCCCCTGCGCCTTGAGGTCGCGCATCACCTGTTTGCGCGCCTCGAAGCGGTCCAGGCCCGCGTAGCGCCCGCCGTTTTCGTTGATCGTGCCGTCGGGGTTGAGGATGTTGATCATCTCGAGGCTGTGGCGCCGGCCCATGTCGTAGTCGTTGGGGTCGTGGCCAGGCGTCACCTTCACCAGGCCCGTGCCGAACTCGGGCTTGACGAAGAGGTCTTCGATGAGCGGGATGCGCCGTTCCATCAAGGGGAGAATGACATATTTCCCGCGCAGGCGCTGGTAGCGCAGGTCGTCGGGGTTCATCGCCACGGCCGTGTCGCCGAGCATGGTCTCGGGGCGCGTGGTGGCCACGGTGACGCACTCGCGCGAGTCCTCGATGGGGTAGTTGATATAGGTTAGCTGGCCGTCGATGTCTTTGTAGTCGACTTCATCGTTGGACAAGACGGTGCGGCAGCCGGGGCACCAGTTCACCAGGTAGTCGCCGCGGTAAATGAGGCCCTCGTCGTAGAGGCGCTTGAAAACGGTGAGAACGGCGCGCGACAGGCCTTCGTCCATGGTGAACCGCGTGCGCTTCCAGTCGCACGACGAGCCGATGCGGCGCAGTTGCAGGATGATGCGGTCGCCGTATTCGCGCTTCCACTCCCACACGCGTTCGAGGAACTTCTCACGGCCCAGCGCGCGCTTGTCGATGCCCTCGGCGGCGAGCGTGCGCGTGACGACGGCTTCGGTGGCGATCGAGGCGTGGTCGGTGCCGGGGACCCACAGGGCGTTGAAGCCGGCCATGCGTTTCCAGCGGACGAGCACGTCCTGGAGGGTGTTGTTCAGGGCGTGGCCCATGTGCAGGGCGCCGGTGATGTTCGGCGGCGGGATGACGATGGTGTAAGGCGTGCCGCCGTGATCGGGCGAGGCGCCGAACAGGCCCTTCTCCTCCCACCAGCCGTACCACTTGGTCTCGACCGACGCCGGATCGTAGCGCTTGTCCAATTCCTCGGGCATGATGAATCCATTCTCCTCCACGAGCTGATCCGGCAGACGATAGGGAGCGAGTCTCCGCAGATCAAAAGATTTCAACCACGAAAGAACACGAATGGACACGAAGAAGGAGAGGAGAGTGTCCAATCGGATGACGCGTTGCTATCCGGCCTGATGCTCTCCCATTGTCTGGTCTTCTACTTGCGTGCATTCGTGTTCATTCGTGGTTCATCTCTTTCCCGTCGCGGGCGCCCGCGGCGACGAATCGGGCCGTGGCTTCGAGGCCCGTTCCCGCCAGGAAACCCAGGAACGGGACGAGATGCACGACCAGCCGCGGGTCGAAGACCCCGACGCGCTCGGCCAGAAAGGCCGTCGGGAGGGCCAGAAGGAGCGGAAGGAAGAGCAAATCCCAACGGCGAACGGCGGCCGCGGCGATCCAGCCGATGGCGCTGAAGGCCAGGAAAAGCCCGTTGTGGTCGAACAGGGGCTCGCGGGCGTAATAGCCCAGCAGGCTTTCCCACAGGCCGCGGGCGGTGCGGCGCGCCA
>JAPLSS010000124.1 GCA_026398515.1 Candidatus Sumerlaeota bacterium
TCTGGGCCGCCGCCCGCATCCCGCCGATCAGCGAATACTTGTTGTCCGACGACCAGCCGCCGAGCACCACGCTGTAGACGCCCAGCGACGACATCGCGAGGAAAAACAAGATGCCGACGTTGAGGTCGACGACCGAAATCCCCGGCGCGCAGGGAATGATCGCGAACGACGCCAGCGCGGTGAAGATGACAATCGCCGGCGCAATCACGAAAACCGGCCGGTCGGCGAACGGCGGGACCCAGTCTTCCTTGAAGAAGATCTTGATCATGTCCGCGACTGGTTGCAGAAACCCAAACGGCCCGACGCGGTTCGGCCCGTAGCGATCCTGCCACAGCGCCAGCAGCCGCCGCTCCATCCAAATCAACACCGCCGCCAGGTTCAATACCACGAACAAGACGCCGGCGATGATCACGAGTTTGAGGAGAATCTGGGTCATTTCCCTTTGATCTTCGCCCATTGCGGCAGTGTGAGGCCCGCCAAGTGTTGAAGGAATTGCGGCATGCTGGCGCAGCCCCTTGGTAAATCCGGTCTGATCTGAAGACGCAAGCTCACCTGGTCTTCCGCCAACTCCACCCGAACCTCGTCGCCTTCTTTGAGTCCCAACGTTTCGGCGTCTTCCGGTCTCATTCCCACATGAGAACGCGTCTTCAGTTCCGCGATCGCCGGCGACAGAACGCTCAATTCCTCCGAACCAAAAATGTGCCGCGTCGGCACAATGAGCCATTCGCCCGCGCGCGTCTGAAACGCGGGCGGAATTCGATCAAAGAAACAAACCGTTGCGTTTTCGCGCGGCTCGATCAGCCGCACGCCCGGGCTGCCGCCGCGCAAAGGGCCGCCGATCTCTTCCTGAAACTTGTTGAGCGCCTGAATCGAATTCCATCCCGGCGACCAGAAGAACGGAGTAAGCTCCGCGTCCGGCTTCGTCTGCGCGCCTTCCATGGTGAAAGTCATCGGCGCGTCGACGTCCTCGGGCGGCTTCGGCTCGCTCACGTTCACGTGCGCGCGCATCGCCGTGCGCCCGCTGTAGCGATGCGGCTCGCGCGGAATGCGCTGGCCGGCGAATCGGTAGTCGGCGGAAGGCGCGGTTCGCGGAATCGGGCCGAAGACATCGATGCTCTGCGCGATGGCGGCTACGATGTCGTCGTGCGTGCGCCAAGCGGCGGCCTCCGAGCGTCCGCAGGCGACCATGACGTCGACCAGCCAACGCCAGCTTTCCTGAATGTCGTCGTCGGTCGTGAAGACCTGAACAAACCGCTGCGCGCGGCCTTCGTTGTTGATCAGGATGCCGTCGCCTTCCGCGAAGGTTGCCGCGGGCAAATAAACGCCCCTCTTCTCTTCTCCAGCCAGGCAGTCCAAGAGCACAAACGCAATGCTGTCATTGCCAGACCCACCGTGTCCACTCCGTCCACCCCGTCCATCCTGTCCAACCCGCCGCCGAAGGTCATTCTCCAGAATAACCACCGCCTCCACTTGTCCCGCGTCGATGGCGGCAGTGGCCTCTTCCAATGCGCCGCCGCCCAGCAACGCCAGTCCTATGCTGTTGCACTCGTGCGCGACGTAGCTCAGTTCGCACGGCTTCCCCTGCTCGCACAGCGCCCAGGCCACATTCGCCGCCGCTTCGACGACGTCTTCGCTGTTGCAGCTCGGTCCGGAGACGACCAATGGCCGCTTCGCCTCGCGCAAGGCCTGGGCGATTGCCTCCACCAGCGCGCGCTGTTCTTCACCCAATCCTTCAACCGCCGGAACTTTCTCATTCAACGCATGGGCGACCGCGAATCCGACGCGCGCCGCGTCGTTCGGCGCGCAGCGCAACGTCGCCATCGCCGCGTCGTCGAGTTTGCCGCCCGTCGGCGCGACGATGAAGAGCGGGCCCTTGGCGTCCTGGATCGCCGTGCGCGCCGCCGCGTCGCTCCATTCGGGAATGCCGACCTTAGCTGCAATTTCCTTCATCGGTTTGTTGCGCACGGCCTGGCGCAGCGCCAGAGCCATCCGCGGCGCGCTGTTGGTCAAATCCTCCCCCAACACCAACACCGCGTCGGCCTTCTCCATGTCCGCCAGCGATGGGGTGCGGGCGGGACCGTTGCGCAGGATGTCGACGATCTTCGCCATCAGGCGTCGCTCATCCTCGCCGAAGCCCTGGTAAAAGCGGTCGGGGCCGACCAGTTGCCGCAACGCGAAGTTCGATTCCAACGACGCCCGCGGCGAGCCGATGCCGATGACGCGCTTGCCCGCCTTCACCATGTCCGCGACACGCCGAATCGCTTCGCTCCTCTCGACCGGCTCATTGTCGACGAGCGTGCGGCGAAGGCGGTGTTCGCTGTTCACGAACTCATAGCCGAACCGCCCGCGATCGCACAGGAAGTAGCGATTCACCTCGGGATTGTACCGGTTGACGATTCGGCGCAACGTGCCATAGCGCTCGCCGGGGGTCGTGTTGCATCCCAGCCCGCAATGGACGCACACCGACGGCGCCATCTGAAGGTCCCATTTGCGCGTGTAATGCTGTTTCAACGTCTTATCGGTGAAGACGCCGGTCGGGCAGACCTCGACCAGGTTGCCGCTGAATTCGCTCTCCAGCGCGCCGTCCGCCTGCCGCCCGAAGTAGACGCGGTCGTGCACGCCAAAGACGTCCAGGTCGCGGCCGCCGGCGTAATCGCGGTAGAAGCGCACGCAGCGATAACATTGGATGCAGCGGTTCATCTCGTGGTTGATGAACGGGCCGAGGTCCTGGTTGCGATGCGTCCGCTTCGGGAAACGCGTGCGGCGGTAATCGTGCCCGGTCATCGCCGTCATGTCCTGCAAGTGGCACTCGCCGCCTTCGTCGCAGACCGGGCAATCGTGCGGGTGGTTGAGCATCAGCCATTCGATGATCTGCGCGCGGAACCGCCGGGCGTCGGGATCGTCGATCGAGACCAGCATCCCGTCTTTCACCGGCGTCATGCACGACATGACGATCATGCCGCGCTTGTCCTCGGCGTCCTTGAACACCTTGACCGCGCACTGGCGGCAGGCGCCGACCGATCCCAGGACGGGATGCCAGCAGAAGTAGGGGATGTTGAGGCCGACGGACAGGCAGGCGTCGAGAAGGTTCTCGCCATCCCTCGTTTGATATGCCTTGCCGTCGACGTGAATCGTCGCCATCCGAAGTCTCCGCACGCCGCCTTGTGTGTTCGCCGCCGATTGTTCGACCCCTTCAGGGTCGTGCTCCATTTCGCCATCTTTCCGTGGGCTGACGCCCACGGCTATTCATATGGCTCCCCTTCGGGGAGCAACCGAGCAATCCGAACCCCGCACTCCGAACTCCGCACTCTGCACTCCGAACTCCGCACTTTTATCTCCACGGACACCGCTTCTCCCGAACGTGCCGCTCGAAATCGTCGCGGAAATACTTGAGCGCGCTTTGCACCGGCTCGACCGCCCCCGGCGCCAGCGGGCAGAACGTCATGCCCGGCCCCAGCCAGCGGCAATGCTCTTCCAGGGCCGCCAGGTCGCGCTCCTCGCCGCGGCCCTCCTCGATGGCCCGCAGCATGTTCTCCATATAGGGCAGCCCCTCGCGGCACGGCGTGCACCAGCCGCACGATTCGGTCGCGAAAAAATGAGTCAGGTTCAATACCATTCCAACCGGGCACGTTTGGTCGTCGAGGACGATCATCGTCCCGGTGCCGAGACGGCTGCCGGCCTTGGCCACCGACTTGAAATCCATCGGCGTGTCGAAGTGCTGCTCGACGAGGAAGTCGGTCGACGCGCCGCCGGGCAGGACGCCGCGGCATTTCAACCCGTCGCGCATGCCGCCCGCGCGCTCTTCGATCAATTGGCGCACGGTCACGCCGCCCAGCGGCAGCTCCCACGCCCCGGGCCGGTTGACCTTGCCGCTGACCCCATAGATCTTCGTGCCGCCGTCCTCGCACCGGCTCAGGGCGCGATACCATGAGACGCCGCCATTCACGATGTGCGGCACATTGCAGATCGTCTCGACATTCTGCACGACGGTCGGCTTCCCCCACAGCCCCACCACCGGCGGGAACGGCGGCTTCGTGCGTGGAATGGCGCGGCGGCCCTCCAGCGAGTTGAGCAGGGCGGTCTCCTCGCCGCAGATGTAGCGTCCCGCGCTTTCGTGCATTTGCAACTCAAGGCAGAAACCCGTTCCGAGGATGTTTTTGCCCAGATAGCCCGCGGAATACGCTTCGGCGATGGCGCGGCGCAGCCTCTCCGCTCCCCGATCGTATTGGGCGCGCAGAAAGATGAAGGCGACATCGGCTTGGATCGCGTACGACGCGACGATCATGCCTTCGACCAACTGGTGCGGATCGCCTTCGATGAGGAGGCGGTCCTTGAACGTCCCCGGCTCCATTTCGTCGGCATTGCAGAGGAGGTATTTCGGCCGCGGCGCGTCGGGGCCCATCGGAACGAAGCTCCATTTCAATCCCGTGGGAAAGCCCGCCCCGCCGCGCCCAAGCAGACGCGCGTCCTTAACCATCGTCTGCACGTCCGTGGGCGATAACTCCTTGATCGCCTTGCGCAACGCCTGATAGCCGCCGGCCGCTTCGTATTCCTTCAATGAAAGCGGCTCGCGCCCCGGGCGGATGTTTTGTGTGAGCGGCGTGGTGGTCATAGGCGGCGCGTTTCAAAAGGACCGAATGGACTTGGTGGACTTGGTGGACGGGATGGACAAGGGAAAGATGCGGCTGCCTTGGGTCCTTTGGGTCCTTGATGTCCTTTCAGTCCTTGGGGTCCTTTGCTTTCCCCCTCAGCTATACCTTTCCAAAATCAAATCCACCTTCTCCGGCGTCAGATCCGTGTGCAGGTCCTTGCCGATCACCATCGCCGGGCCGCGGTCGCAACAGCCCAGGCAGCAGATCGGAACGAGCGTGAACCGCCCGTCCGCCGTCGTCTGGCCGGCGTCGATCGCCAATCGCTTCTTCAAATGCTCAAACAACTTCTCGCAGCCGCACACGAAGCAACTCACGCTCTCGCAGACCAGGATCGCATGCCTCCCGATGCGCCGGCGAAAGACGCCGTTGTAGAACGTGGCGACGTTGTCCATCTCGGCGGTCGTCAATCCCACCGCCGCGGCGGCGTCGCGCAGGCCTTCGTCGTCGACCCAGACCCGATGCGCCTGGACGATCTTCAGCGCCTCCACGCACGCCGCGCGCCGGTGGCCCAGCGTTTGGACCTCGTGCTCGATCTCGCGGCGTTCGGTTTCGGTCAGCATGGTTCGCTCTTGAGTAGGGAGTCCCGCCTTCAGGCGGAATGCGCCGATTTGCTCGATCATCTGGGCGCACACGGCTATCGCTGCATTCCGCCTAAAGGCGGGACTCCCTACTCCCTTTGCCCTTCGTTCAGCGGTCGACGTCCGCCAACACAAAATCGATGCTCCCCAACACCGCCAGCACGTCCGCGATCAGCGCGCCCCGGCAGATCAACGGCGCCATCTGCAGGTGCGGAAACGAAGGCGTCCGGATGCGCGTGCGATACGACCATGTCGACCCGTCGCTGACCAGGTAATAGCCGTTGTTCCCCTTCGGCGCCTCGATCCCGGCGAACCCCTCGCCCGGCGGGATGACCGGCCCCCAACTGACGCCGAGGAAGTGCGTGATCAGCGTCTCGATGTCGCGCATCGTCCGCTCTTTCAGCGGCGGCGTGGCCAGCGGATGGCGCGACTTGTAATCGCCTTCGGGCATGTGGTTCACGCACTGCTCGATGATCCGCAAACTCTGGCGAATCTCTTCGATCCGCACCAGCGCGCGGTCGTAGCAGTCGCCGTGCGTGGCCGTCGGGATGTCAAACTCGAACTGGTCATAGCCGGAATACGGGCGCTTCTTGCGGAAGTCCCACTCGAATCCGCACGCGCGCAGCCCGGGGCCGGTGACGCCCCATTCGATCGCTTCGTCGAGCGTATACGCGCCGACGCCCCTCGTGCGCGCCTGGAACAGGCGATTCTTCATTACGATCCGGTCGTATTCGACGAGGCGCTTGGGCATGTAGGCCAGAAAATCGCGCACGAGTTTGTCCCAGCCGCGCGGCAAGTCCTGCGCCACCCCGCCGATACGAAACCAGTTCGGATGCATGCGCGCGCCGCAGATGCATTCGATGATTTGCAGCGCGCGCTCGCGGTCGTTGAACATGAAGAACACCGGCGACAGCGCGCCGATATCCTGCGCGAACGTCCCATACCAGACGAGATGGCTGCAAATGCGGAAGATCTCGCACAGCATGACGCGGATGGTTTGCGCGCGCGCCGGCGCGTCGATCCCGCCCAGTTGCTCCACGGCCATGACGTACGGCAGGTTGTTCATCACCCCGGCGAGATAGTCGATGCGGTCGGTGTACGGGATGTAGGTGTGCCACGTCTGGCGCTCGCCCATCTTCTCGGCGCCGCGGTGGTGGTAGCCGATGTCCGGGACCATGTCGACGATCTCTTCGCCGTCGAGCTGGAGGATCAGCCGCAACACGCCGTGCGTGCCCGGATGCTGCGGGCCGAGGTTGAGGAACAGGAAGTCGGCGGTCTCGCTTCGGCGCCGCATGCCCCACTCCTCGGGGCGGAATTGCAGCGCCTCCTGTTCGACGTCCTGTTTCGCGTCGGGCAATTGGAACGGCCCCATTTCGGTGGCGCGCGCGGGGTGGTCCTTGCGCAGCGGGTGGCCGACCCACGTCGGCGGCATCAGGATGCGGCGCAACCGCGGATGGCCTTCGAACCGCACGCCGAACATGTCGAACACTTCGCGCTCGTACCAGTCGGCCGCCGGCCAAACGTCGGTGATCGTGCGCAACGAGGGGCTGTCGCCGCGCAGCGCGACCTTCACGCGAACGTCGTCGTTTCGGTCGAAGGACAGCAGGTGGTAGACAACGGTGAAGTCGCTCGGCGGCTGGCCGTCGCGATTCGCGCGCATCCGTTCGTCGATTGCCGTCAGGTCGTACAACATGCGGTAGGGGCGCGCCACGCCGGCCTTCAGATGGCGGAGCACATCCGGCGCGAGTTCCTTGGAAACCCACAGGGTCGGAACGCCGTCGCGCGTCGGCTGGACCGAGACCGCCCCGGCGCCGAAGCGTTCGCGCAATTCCTGAAGGACCGTAGGGTGATCGTCCATAGCTTTAGGAAGTCGTTGTCTTGAGTTCGTAGTCCCGCCTTCAGGCGGTCTTTGTTGTTTTTCCATCAAGACCGGCTAAAGACGGGACTACGAAACCGCGCGGCGCCTTTGTCGTTCAATCGGCAATCGACAATCGGCAATTCCCTTCACACCCCATCCGGCGTTCGCAGGTCCGTCGCCTTCATCCGCTCGTCCCGTTTCCGATCGCGCATCGACGGCGCATCGGGCTTGATGACGCCCTGCGGGCCGACGACCCAACTCAACGGCCGGCGCTCCCGGCCGACCTGTTCGCGCAGAAGCGTCACCCCATACAGAAACGCGTCCGGCCGCGGCGGGCAGCCGGGCACGTAGACGTCGACGGGCAGGAATTTGTCCACCCCCTGCACGACGCTGTAGATGTCGTACATGCCTCCGGAATTGGCGCACGACCCCATCGAGATGACCCAGCGCGGCTCCATCATCTGTTCGTACAGCCGGCGCACAATCGGAGCCATCTTGATGAACACCGTGCCGGCGATGATGATCAGGTCCGCCTCGCGCGGCGTGTTCCGGATGACTTCGGCGCCGAAGCGCGCCAGATCGTACTTGCTGGTCAGGCTGGTGGCAATTTCCACGAAGCAGCACGACAGGCCGAAGCCGAACGGCCACATCGAGTTCTTCCGCCCCCACGCCAGCAGGTCGTCCAGGCGGCTCAACAGGACGTTGCGCCGCACGGCTTGCTCCAGGCCTTGGGCGTCATTCGGCGTCGGCTGTTCGGGCGTAGTCATAGTGCCCTTCGCTTTGAAATGTAGTTTCTGGGGGCGCGGACGGCCACGTCCGCAATCTTCCGCGTTCCTTTGCGCTCTATTGCGGACGTGGCC
>JAPLSS010000018.1 GCA_026398515.1 Candidatus Sumerlaeota bacterium
GGGGACCGCATTGGAAAAGGATCGATGGAGCCGACGTGGACGTCGGCGCTCCCAGGAACTCCTTCTCCCGCGTGGACGGTATGGCGGGGCGGGGCGGGAACCACTGCGCGAGCGATTCGAGCCATCCCGCGCCTCCTTGCCGCCGGCGGGGTGGATTCATGGCGATCCGGAAACAGCCGATACAACAGCGTTCTTCTCTCATAAATCCCCTTAAGTTGTCAACGCAAAAGCCCGGCAATCCTGGGGCGCCGGGCGCCGCCGGGAGACGCCGCGGCGGCGCGGGCATTGTTCGTGGCGTAGGCTTTCCAGCTTGCGCAGCCTGAAATCCGGACCAAATAACGCGCAGGCTGGGAAGCCTAGGCCACGAACAGCGCCGCCACCGACTTCGCCGGCAGTTGGATCGCCAGCATCCCGCGGTCAATCCGCGCGCCGTCGAAGGGGACGGGATGGATCGCGTCGGGCCGCTCAAAGGTGTTGTGCGCGTCCATGGCCGCGCCGGTCAGGGCCCGCCCCTCGACGCGAGAGGGCGTCATGCCGCGGACCGCGCAGGAAATCTCGACGGCCTTGCCCGGATCGAGGTTGCACAGCGTCAACAGGACCCGGCCTGATCCATCGCGCGACGCCGAGGCGTGGAGCGCGGGGAGCGAATCGGCGCCGAACTGGTAGCGCCCGCATTCCAGCTGCACGGGCGCGAGGGTCGCGTCCTGGTGCTCCTTGAACATCTCGAAGACGTGGTACGTCGGGGTGAGGATCATCTTCGCGCCATCGGTCAGGATCATCGCCTGAAGGACGTTCACCGTCTGCGCGATGCAGGCCATGCGCACGCGGTCGCAGTGGCAGTTGAACGTGTTGAGGTGGATGGCGGCGATCAGCGCGTCGAGCAGCGAGTTCTGCTGGTAGAGGAAGCGCGGGTTGGTTCCCGGCTCGGCCTTGTGCCACGCGCCCCATTCGTCAACCACGAGGGCGACGCGTTTCGCCGGGTCGTATTTGTCCATAATGGTCGAGTGGCGCGTGACCAACTCCTCGATCCACAGCGACTTCTTCAGCATCTGGAACCATTGGCCCTCGTCGAATCCGGTGGCGACGCTCGATCGGCCGATGCCCGGCGTCGAGATCGAGGTGTAATAGTGCAGCGCCAGCCCCCACATCTGCGGCGCCGCCTCGCGCATCAACACCTCGGTCCAGGGGTAGTTCTCGTTGTTCGGCCCGCAGGCGATTTTCAGCAGGTTCGTATTGCCCCCACTGCGACATCTCGCGCACCGTGCCGCTGCCGACGTTGCCGCAGATGTACGGCTCGCAAGCCAGCTGTTCGCACAGGTCGAGGAACTCGTGCGTGCCGAAGTGGTTGTTCTCGGTCACCCCGCCCCAATGGGTGTTGATCATCGAGGGGCGTTGCTCGCGCGGGCCGATGCCGTCCATCCAGTGGTATTCGTCGGCGAAACAGCCGCCCGGCCAGCGCAGGTTGGGGATCTTGGCCGCGCGCAACGCCGTGACGACGTCGTTGCGAATGCCGCGCGTGTTGGGGATCGGCGACTCCTCGCCGACCCAATAGCCTCCGTAGATGCACCGTCCGAGATGCTCGGAGAAATGGCCGTAGATGTGGCGATTGATGGCGGCTTTGCCCAGATCGGCGTTGATCACGAGTTGATTCATGGCGGCGCTCCTTCGACAAAGCGGCGAGAGTGGGTGACGCTGGCGGGATGCATCCCACGGTTGCCCACTTCTGGCAGAGACGACGCGGAGAGTCACCAGTTTTTCGCAAGTTCCCAGTGCGCCCCTGATCCTTCACGAGGACACTCTATCGTCGGAACGATCGCTAAAGCGGCCTGCCAGCGTGCGACCACACGGTCTGAAGGTCGCACTACGAACTTGCGGCTCTCCCTGTCTTGAAGGAGAATAATAAGCGCACGGGCGAACAGGAAGGCCTGTGCGGGAGGTCGTCAAGATGAGCGAACGAACTTACCTTTATCTCACGGGAACGCTATTCGGCGTCGGCGGCATTGT
>JAPLSS010000631.1 GCA_026398515.1 Candidatus Sumerlaeota bacterium
ACCGCCTCGCGCTGCGGCACGACACGGCGGATTTGCGGCTGACCGAAACGGGTTGGCGGGTTGGCTTGGTTCGCCGCGAACGCTACGAGCGTTTCCTGCGGCGGCGCGACGCGTTGGAGCGCGAAATTGAGCGGCTGGAGACGCTGCGCCCGGAACGCGAACTGACGTTGCGCGCCTTTGAACGCCGCAACTGGGGCGCGCCTCCGGGACGCCCGAAGGCTTCGGAAATCCTGGCCCGGCCGGATTCATCGCCTGACATTCTGGAAGAATTGAACGCCGCCGATCCGTCCGTCGATCCCCGGACGGCCGAGCAGGCGCATCTGCATTTTCGGTACGCGGGCTATTTGGCGAAAGAAGCCGCGCAGGCCGATCGCCTGCGCCGGTTGGAGGACAAGCGCCTTCCCGCCGATTTCGACTACGCCTCGACCGTCGGCCTGCGCAGGGAGACCGCCGACAAACTGGCCCGGTTCCGCCCGACGACCCTTGGTCAGGCCAACCGCATCGCGGGGGTGACGCCCGCGGATATCGCCCTGCTCCTGGTGGCGATGAAGGCGAAGGGGAATTGACGGGAAACGCGGGGCCGGGAGGAATTACCTGCCCCACGGCTCGTGGCCGGGGCGCGTGTACAGGCAATCCGGCGCCAAGGCCCGGCAGCGTTCGAGAATGTCGGCGTTTTCCGGCGTGTTCTTCAGATAGACGACCAGCCCACGGTCGCCGGGGTCCTGGTAAACCAGCGTCCACTGGCCCGAAGCCTCCAGTTCAGGGATGACCGGACGCGGGCTGTCGCGGCCTTCGAGCTTGTCGAGGACGGCGAAGTTGATCTTCCACCGCTGAAAGACCTCGCGCCAATCCATCTGCCGCGTCGCCCCGTCGTGGTGCAGGAGCGTCACGACCCCGCGGCGCACGGCCATCTCCTCGGGCAGGAAATCGCCGCCGAAGATGTCGTAGCGCATGTCGGTGAAAACCTGGTGGGTTTCCGGGCTGAAGCGCCAGATCAAGTAGCCGGCGTAGCGGCTGTCGTTGAACATGCGCCCGCGAAAGCCGGCGTCCTCGATGAAATCGCAGAGGCGCACCGGGTAGTCGTCGATGCGGTAGGCGCGGCCCTTGAGCAGCTCGCCCGCGCGGTCGAGATACGAGGCGCAAAGGCGCCCCTGCTCGTCGCGCGGATGATGCGTCAGGCGCCAAAGCGAAAACGCGGCGGCGACGGTCAGCGCCGCGATTTCCAACAGGTTCGGAGTGCGACCTTCAGGTCGTAGCGGCAGTTCCGCCGCCAACGGCGCGGCGGCGATGGCGAACAGCGGCAGGTGCCTCTGGTGGTAGAAGGATTGAAGGAACAGGAACGCGATCCACAGGACTTCGCCGACAAACAGCCGCCGCCAGCACAACGCGCCGGCGATGGCCACGAACGAGAAGAGCGCGACGTATTCCGGCGCCTGGCGCAAGGCCGGCGGCTGCAATTCCCAGATCATCTTCACCAGATTCTCGTCGCTCATCACCCGCTGGGGCAGCAAATACAAACGCCAGCCGAACGGCGTGGCCAGCGAGCACAAGCCGCACAGCGCCCCGACCGCCAGCAGGGTCTTAGCGCGTTGAAGACACGGGGAGTATGGAGTCCCGCCTTCCTGTGAACGCCGGAAAATCCGAAGCCACCCCCACTCCGCCAATTCCCCAACGAAATAGCAGGCAATCGCGATCTCCCCCAGAATGAACCCGCCGTGCAGGTTCGCCCACAGCGCCGTCGCCGGCGGCAGCAGAAAGAGCCATCGCCCGCGCAGCCGCCCCGCGTGATGCGCCCACAGCGCCCACTGAAACGCGGCCAGAAACAGATACGTCAACACCGACGGACGCGGCTGCATGGTGTGGCGTCCGACCGCGGCGGCCAGGACCGCGAACAGCAGCGCCAGGCCCCAACTCGACGACCGCCGCCAGGCAAACGCCGCCACCAACGCGAAGGCAGCGAGAAGGGCCAGCGTCTTCGCCGTGATGACGGCGCGCATCGGGCCGAAGCCGGTCGCCTCGCCCAACGCATACGCGCCATACATCGCCGCCTGCGCCAGCCACTCGTGGTTGTCCCACGGGTATTCGGCCGAGGTGTAGGCGAAAATGTCGTGGCGCGGCGGACGAAGGCCGTGCTCCCAAATCCACTTCCCCGCCTTCAGGTGCCACCACTCGTCCTGCGACATCGCGACCGGCGTGAACGCGAAGCCGAACACCGCCGCGAGCGCGCAGGCCCCCGCGAGGACGAGCAAGGGCGTTTCGAGTTTCAGGGCTCTCGTTTCGAGTTTCACGGCAGCTCCGTGTAATAGCGCCTGATCCTGCGCATTGCAAGACCCCCCGCGCCGATCCAGGCTCCCTTGCCCTCCAACGAGAAACCCGAAACGAGAAGAGGAATCCAATCGCAGGCGAGGGGATGCCGCCTGCGCGACGTGGGGGCCGAAGCAATCGTCTGTTGACAATACGGCGGCTCTCCCCATTGAATGGGACGACACAGGGCGCTTCCGGCGGGCGGGAGCGCCGCATTCTTGCAGGTAAGGAAGCACGCCAGCATGCACGTCATGTTCGTTCATCAAAACTTCCCGGCGCAGTTCGGGCACATCGCCTCGTATATGATCAAGAACTTGGGCTGGGAGTGCACGTTCGTGTCGCGGACCAACCAGGGGGTTGTCGAGGGCATCAAGAAAATCCAGTACTCCGTGGCCGGCGGCGCGACGAAGAGGACCCACTATTTCACGCGCACCTTCGAGAACAACACCTGGCACGCCGCCGGCGTCTACTACGGGTTGCGGCCGGTGCACGCCGTGTTGCAGCCGGACCTGATCGTCGGCCATTCGGGGTTCGGCTCGACGCTGTTCCTGCCGGAACTTTTCCCGAAGGCGCCCGTGCTTAACTACTTCGAGTTCTTCTACTATCCGCACAACAGCGACCTGGATTTCCGCAAGGACTCCAAGATCCTGGAAGAGGACGTGCTGCGCAGCCGCTGCCGGAACGCCATGATCCTGCTGGACCTGGAATACTGCACGGCCGGCTATTCGCCCACCGAATTCCAGCGCAGCCTTCTGCCCGAAGCGTATAAGGAGAAGGTTCGCGTGCTGCACGACGGCATCGACACCGAGTTCTGGAAGCGCACGGAGCCGAAAGAACGCGCGTACGGCGCCATGAAGTTCAGTCCCGACACGCGGATCGTCACCTACGTCTCCCGCGGCTTCGAAGCGGCGCGCGGCTTCGACGTTTTCATGCGCGCGGCCAAGCGCATCTATGAAATGTACCCCAACGTCGTCTTCCTGTGCGTCGGGTCGGAGCGCGTGGCGTACGGCGGCGACATGCGGTTCATCAAGGAGAAGTCGTATAAGGAGCACGTCCTGAAGCAGGACAACTACGATCTGAACAAGATTCGGTTCCTCGGCACTCTGCCGCCGGCGGAACTGGTCAAGGTGCTCAGCCTGAGCGACCTGCACATCTACCTGACGGTGCCGTTCGTGTTGAGCTGGTCGGTGCTGGATTCGATGGCGTGCCGCTGCACGATGCTGTGCTCCGACACCGCGCCGGTGCGCGAGATGATCAAGCATCACGAGACCGGCCTGCTGTTCGATTTCCACGACGACAAGGCGCTGGCGGAGATGGCCGTGGAGGTGCTGAAGGACCCCGAGGCGTACCGCCACCTGGGCCACAACGCCGAAGAACTGATTCGCAAGCATTACAGCATGGAAGTCATCATGCCGCAGATGGTCGACCTGTACCAGGACGTCGCCAACATGAAGGTGGACGCTCGGCAAGCGGGCTTCCACAAGCCGGCGGCGCGGTAAGCCCGGTTTGTTATAGGACGTATAGGTCCTCGCCCGCGCCGTCAGCGCGAGTCGGGCGCGGACGCGGCGGGCGCGGACGACGCGCCCGGCGAGGCCGCCGCCGGGCTGGGTCGGCGCTCAAGCACCAGGACGCTATACGGCGAGCGCGCCTGGCTGTGCAACGCCTCCTGGCCCCAGACAAACAGGCTCGCGCCGGGGTACGCCAGGCTGACGATCCCCACGGGGAAGTAGTTCTGTCTGGCCTCCTGGGTGAGCCAGCGGATCAGCCAGAGGTCGGGCATGACGCGCCCGCCCCACCACGAGGTGGGCACGTTCACAAACACCAGGAAGCGCGGCTTGGCTTCCTCGATCTCCCGGGCGGTTTCCTTCTGCATGGCGGCGGACAAGTCCGGCGGCCCCCACACCATCGGGTACATCACGATCTGCTTCGTGGCGGAATCGCGGTCCGCGTACAAAAGAATCTGCGGCTCGGAGCCAAGGATGGCCACCTGGTCGCTGGGGTTGGAGTGCTCTCGGATGTATCGCCCAATCTCGGGAGATTCCACAAACGGATTGACCTTGTAAATGCTCTTGTTGATCTGGTCCGGCGTGAAACGGAACAGCGCATCGCGTTGCACCGAGGCGGTTTGGGCGACGGCCAACAGCGTCAGCCCGACGGTGATGACTCGTTCCGCCTTCTTCCCGTAGGCCTGAAGGAACAATTTGCTGAGCGAGCGGATGGCCGCGGCGCCCAGCAGAGAGACGGCGGGCAAAAGGAGGATATAATAGTGGTGGCGGTAGAAGAAGCCGGCGCTGACGGCCAGGAAGGAGAACAGGGGCAACGCCGTCAGGAAGGGCGCGTGGCGGCGCGTTCGGCTGTCCATCCAGATGGACAGCAGCCCCAAGCCGGCCAGGCCGAAGAAGATCGCGCCATCGTGCAAAATCGGTCCGCCGGTTTGGGCCATGTTGACCGGGGCGCGGGCGATCCCCTGTTTGCTGGCGTACTTGGAGGAGTACTCAAAGATCCAAAAGAAGAAGCGGCCCAACACGCCGGTGTAGGCGAACCACAGGCAAAACGCCAGAAACGGCAGCGCGGCGCCGAGGCCGAAAGCGGCCAGCCGCTCCAGATGGCGCCGCCGCCAGAGCGGCCGGTCGCCCCACGCCAGCCAGAGGACGTACGCTCCGCCGAAGGCGACGAAGAACAGCCCCTGCTGCTTGACCACCATCCCCACGCCGAGCAGCAGGCCGCTCGCGAAGAAACCGCGCGGACGCCGCGATTCCTCCGCGCGCAGCAGAAGCCAGAGTCCCGCCAGCGCGGGCAGCAGGATGAAATGCTCGGCGTTGGCCGTGAACCCCAGCATTTTCTGGTCCAGCGACAGGATGGCGTAGCCCGCCGCGGCCACGACGCCCGCCGCCGGGTCGCACAGGCGGCGGCCAAGGAGAAACATCAGCCAGACGGTGGCAAGGTTGACCACCAGCAAACCCAGATGGATGCCCACAACGCTCTTGCCAAACAGCGCCATGAACCCGGCGTACGACAGCCACAGCAGCGGCATCTGCAGGTCCGCCGCGTCGCTGTACATCGGCACGCCCTGGAGAATCAGCCGGCCGAGATAGGCGTAGACGCCCTCGTCGCGCTCCAGAGGGACCTCCAGCATGCGCGCGCGCAGAATGAACGCGCCCGCGAGAACCAGCGCCATCATTCCCGCGGGGGTGAGGAACAAACGGCGCCGAGGCGCCTCGGCGGGAAGGTCTGGCGACATGGGGAGGCCTTTTGCCGGATGATGACCGTTCGCTGTGTTTCTCTAGCCGAAGCCCGGGGAAAAGTTTACAAAAAAGCGCGGCGGGCGAATCTCGGGTTGACTCGGACGTTTCCCCCCATGGGGCGTTCGGCCATCGACCGGAAGGAATCGGCGCATTGATCTCGTTCTCCCAGGCTCGTCTTGCCGCGGGCAAAATCGTCTCCAGCCTTCGCTTCGGCCTGAGCGTCCGGCGGTTCGTGCGCGAGCGCATGACGGTGGAGGACGCGCGGGCCATCGTGCGCGAGCGGCTGGCGCGGCGCGAGGAACGTTTCCTCGCTCTGGCGCGGCGGGCGATCCTGGAGAACCCGCGCAGCGCCTACCGCAAAATGCTTCTCGAAGCGGGCGTCGATTGGCCGCGCCTGACGGCGCTGGTCCGCCGCCACGGAGTCGAAGGGGCGTTGGAAGAATTGCTCGGACGCGGCGTGTTTGTTTCCTACGAGGAGTTCAAGGCGCTGACCACGGAGGGCAAGGCCGACGCGGCGAAGTTCGGCCGCGGCGTTTCCTTCGACAATCCCCTGAGCGGGCCGGGCTTCGAGATCCGCAGCGGCGGCTCCCGCAGCGCGGGCGCCCGGTTGTTCATGGATTTCAACAGCATCCGCGAAGTGACGCCGCACCGCCTGCTTCGCTTCGTCGAATACGACTGCCTCGAGGCCTTGCAGACGCGCTACGTCCCCATCCTGCCGAGCGCCGTGGGCATGAGCCGCGTCCTGATGGACAATTACGCGCGCCTGCCCAATGGGCCGTGGTTTTCGCCGACGGACCCCAGGCGCGCGCCGCTCGCCTTTCGCGCGCAAACGGCCTGGTTTTTGGCCGCGCTACGGCTGGCCGGGGGCGCCGTCTCCTGGCCGCGCTACGTGCCGTTGGAACGGGTTCACCCCATCGCGCGCTGGATCGCCGAGCGGAAGCGCGAGGGCCTGGGCTGCGCGCTGCACGGGTATTCGACGTCAAACGTGCGCATCTGCGCCGCCGCCCGGGAAGAGGGCCTCGACATTGCCGGCACGCGGTTCGTCATGCTCGGCGAGCCCGTCACGGCCGCGAAACAGGATTACATCCAGGGCTCCGGATGCGTCGCGATCAACTCCTACGCGATCACCGAAGCGGGCCAAGTGGGGAATTCCTGCCGTTTCAGCCCGGCGCCCGAGGACGTGCACTTCTTCCACGACTCGTTCGCGCTCATCCGGCGCGAGCGCCGCCTGCCGACGGGTCAGGTCGTGCGTCCGTTCCTGCTCACCACGCTCTTGCCCGGCGCGGCAAAGATCCTCTTCAACGTGGAGATCGATGATTGCGGCGATCTCTCGGAGCGGCCATGCGACTGCGTCTGGGGCCGGCTGGGGCTGACGCGGCGGCTGTCCAACGTGCGCAGCTTCGTCAAGCTGACCACCGAAGGCATGACGTTCCTGGGCACGGACCTCGTCCAGACCATCGAGCGCGGGCTGCCCGAACGGTTCGGCGGCGGGCCGGCGGACTGGCAACTGCTGGAGGAAGAGGACGAACAGGGGCGGTCGCGACTGACCTTGCGCGCCAGCCCGCGCCTCGGCGGCATTGACGAGGAGGCGGCGATTCGGTTTTTGTATGAACGGATCCGGGCCACGGGCGCCGCCGGGCGTCTGTTCAGCGATGTCTGGAAGGAAGGCCGCGCCGTGCGGATGGAGCGCAAAGATCCGCTGGCCACCCCGGCGGGAAAGGTCTTTCCTTTTCACACGCTGCGGCGGTGAATGCGGGGCGACTCTCGGATTTCGCCGTGTTGTGTTCGGGGAGCGCCGACGTCCTTGCCGGAGCAGTCGGACGGGATGGACAGCGTGGACGGCGTGGACGGTGATGGGAAGTGGGCGCTCCCGGGAACGGCTCGTTATCGACTATGGCTTCTTCAACGCCTTCCGATTCCTTCCCCGTTCTCGTGCTCGGCGCCGGGCCGGCGGGGCTGGCGGCCGCCTATGAGTTGGCCAAGGCGGGCCGATCCGTCACGGTTCTGGAGAAGAGCGACCACGTCGGCGGGTTGGCGGCCACGGTGGAGCGCGAGGGGAATCGGTTCGACATCGGCGGCCATCGTTTTTTCACCACCAACGCCGAGGTCTGGTCGCTGTGGGAAGAGATGCTGGGCGGCTCTTTCCTGCGCGTGAACCGGGCGTCGCGCATCTACTACGGCGGTCGTTTCTTTCATTACCCGCTGCGTCCGCTGGAAGCCCTGGCGCGCCTGGGGCCGTGGACCGCCGCGGCGATCCTTGCCAGCTATCTCCGGCAAAAGATCCATCCCTACCAGCGCCCGGAAACGCTGGAGCAGTGGGTCTGCAACAAGTTCGGACGCCGCCTCTACGAGATCTTTTTCCGACCCTACACGGAGAAGGTGTGGGGCGTGCCGTGCTCGGAAATCAGCGCGCAATGGGCGGCGCAGCGGATCAAGGGGCTGAGCGTAGGCGCTCTGCTCGGCAACATGTTCAGCCTGGACAGCCGGCGCGGGGCCAAGTCGTTGATTGAGTGTTTCCATTACCCGCGGAAGGGGCCGGGGCAGCTGTACGAAGCGCTCCGAGCGTTCATCGAAGACAAGGGGCATCGCGTCGCGCTGGAGCGCGAGGCGCAGGCGATCGAACACGACGGCCGGGGCCGCGTCGGCGCCGTGGTGGTCGATACGCCCGACGGTCCGGAGCGCATCGAGGCGGCGGCGGTTTTGTCGTCCATCCCGATTCACGAACTGGTTCTGCGGCTGAGTCCGCCGGCGCCGCCGGACGTTCAGGACGCCGCGCGGCGCCTGCGCTATCGCGATTTCCTGGTGGTGAATCTGGTCCTGAACCGCGAGTCGGTGTTCCCCGACCAGTGGCTCTACATTCATGAGCCGTCGACGCGCGTGGCGCGGATTCAGAACTACAAGAACTGGTCGGCGGGGATGATCGCCGATCCGCGTCGCACGACCCTCGGCATGGAGTATTTCTGCACGCGCGGCGACGATCTGTGGAACGCCCGGGACGAGGCGCTGGTCGCGCTGGCGGCCAGCGAACTCGATCGGATCGGCCTGGCGCGCGCCGCCGACGTGGTCGAGGGCTTCGTGGCGCGCCGCGCTCATGCCTACTGTCTCCACGATACGGCCCACAAACAGAGCCTGAAGACGGTCAAACGCCACCTCGCCGGCTTCGCCAATTTGCAGACGATGGGCCGCGCGGGGATGTTCAAATACAACAACCAGGACCACTCGATCCTCACCGGCCTTCTGGCGGCGCGCAACGTTCTCGGCGCCCGCCACGATCTGTGGTCGGTGAACATCGACGCCGAGTATCCGGGGTAGCGGGTTCTGAGCGGCGGTCATGCGATTCCAGGGGGCGGGCGCGTCCTCACCACCCCCTACTTCCGCGGCGCCTGGCTCAAGGCTTACGCTCCCAAGAACCGCGGACAGCGGCGGAACGTCCATGACCGATCCTCCTCGCATCCGATCCGGCCGCATGCGGGCCGCGACCGTCGCCGCCCTGACGGCCGTCGTGGTTCTATCCCTGCTCCTCGCCGCCTGGCTGACCCCTGGCATCGGCGCCGCGCGAATCGACGTCGGACTCGACCTGTTGTCGCCGCCGGAACAGGACCCCGTTCTCCTGTGGACCGACGGCGGAGAGGCGCGCGCCCCGATCCCCCTGCGGCGCGTGGCCGACGAGTTCGCACGCCGCTTGTCGTTCTTCGGGGTGAAGCCGACCGGCGAGAAGAACCCGCTATCCCGCGGATACGAACTCTACGTCGAGTGTCCGCGAAGCCGCATTCTGCAATTCGTCGATCTCCCCCGGGGGTGGGCCCGCCAAGGCGGCCGACTGGCGGCGCGGCCGGGGGCCAATTCGCTCCATTGGGTCGGCCTGGCCGATGACGTGACTCTGCGGCTCTATCAATCCCCCCGGAGCGGCATCGCCAAGGTGAGCACCGCCCGGGGCACGAAGATCCTCGATTTGTATGATCCCCGAGGCGGGTCATACCAGATCGTCCCGGCGCCGCCCAAGGCGACCCTGGTTCGATACATCGCGCGGGTGGCCCGCGGCGAGGCGGGGCGCCTCCGCCTTGTCCTGCCGGCGGATTCGCGCTATCGGATCTTCCGGCTCTACATGGCCTCGCTGGTCCCGGTGATCGCGTACCCCGACTGGAAGCCGTCGTTGCCGCCGTGGGGGATTGTGCGGCGCGACTGGCCCGCCGAGCCCGCCGGCGAACCGATTCGGTTGCCGGCGATTCCCGCGTGGGAGCGCGGCGGCGGGGCCACGTTCGCCGCCGTGTTCGTTGTCGCGGCGTTGGCGCTGTTCGGCCTCGGCGGCGCGGGATGGATGGCGTGGCGTCTGTTGCGCTGGCTTGTGACGACTCCGGAATCGAGTCGCAGTTTGGCCCCCTTCCGCGCCGGACCGTTTCTATCTCTGTTCGTCCCGCTGGCGGCTACGTGGCTTCTGTATCTCGGCGCGTACTGGCCGGGGGCGATGTCCAACGACTCTCTGGACCAGTGGCGGCAGGCCGAAACGATGCGCCTTAACGACTGGCATCCGGCCTTTCACACGTTGACGCTCAAGGCGATCGCCACGCTCTGGCATTCGCCGGCCGCGGTGGCGCTCGCGCAAATCCTGTTGATGAGCGCGCTCGCCGCTTGGGGGTACAGCCTGCTGCTGCGCGCGGGAGTCGCTTGGGGCGTCGTCCTTGCCGCCTGGCTGGCGACGCTTCTCTCGCCGCGCAACGGCATGATGGCCCTCGTCCTGTGGAAGGACGTGTTTTACTCCATCGCCATGTTCGCGTTCACCCTGCTGCTGGCCGGCCGGCTGCTCGATTCGCGGATCGGGGCGAAGGCGCGCGGGTGGGTTCTGCTCGGGGCGGCGCTCGGCGTGATTCCGTTGTATCGCCACAACGGTCTGATCGTGCTGGCCGGTTTCCTGCCGGCGCTGCCGTTGGCGTTCTGGCCGCGGCGCCGGATGGCGTTGCTGGCGTGCGTCGTGGCGCTTTGCCTGTTCGTCGGCGTGAAGAAGGGCCTGTATCCCCTTCTTCACGTCAAGCCGCAGACGATCGCCTCTCACGCCGTGGAGACCCGGCTCGCGGTCCTCCGGAATCAGGATGTTCCCTTCGCTCAAGAAGACCTGGAACGGTTGCGCCGGGTTGGCGCCCTGCCGGCGGAATGGGTGAGCGCGCCGGCGGCCAGCCAACCGGCGGCGGAGAACGCCCCGGCCTCTCCCCTTCCCGGCCCCGAGGCCAGGAGTTTCATTCTGGCGCTGGCGCGGCGCTATCCGCTGGTTCTTCTGCGCGAACGGTTCCGAACGGGCATGTATCTGTACTGGCCGCCGGAGCCGGCGGGGCGGCCCATGGCCCTGGCGCAGCGAACCATCGCCCCCAACAACCAAGGCTTGGCCATGCGCCCCCTGCTTCCAGGACTGCACGATGGCCTGGAGACGCTTCTGGATTGGACTGCCAAGCCGCAACTCGTATGGCTTGCATGGCGTCCGGCGCTGGATCTGTGGGCGGTGGCGGCGGCGATGGCGATCCTGCTGTGGCGCATGCGCGACTTTCGGTTCCTGATCGTCTACCTCCCGGTTCTCCTCAACACCGCGGGGCTGTTCCTGGTCGGGCTTTCGCAGGAGCAGCGCTATCAGTTTCCGCTCACCTTCGCCGCCGGCTTTCTGGCGTGCTTGGCGTTGCTGCCCCGGGGAGCGCCCGTCCAGGGGCCGAAGCCCCGCTGACGGCCCGGGAAGCGGCGGCTCTCAGCGCCATTGCGCCCACGCCCTCTTCCGTTCATACAAGACTTGCGGTTTCTGCGACCGATCCGCAAACTCGAAGGCGATACGTCGTGAGTAGGCCAGAGCCCGGGGCCATTGCCGGCGCCGCCGATGAACGCATCGATTTCCAAGACAGACGCCTCGGCGTCCCCCTCCATGGGAACGGCGTTCGCGCCGACGGAGCCGCCGGGCGGCGACGATCAGGGATCGGTGACGCCGCGGGCCCTCGCCATCTCCTGCGCGCTGATGCCGCTCTTGGCCCTGTGGGTCGTGCAGTCCGAGTTGATCTGGTATAGCGGCCATTCGACCGCCATTTCGCTGTTCTACCACGTCACCGTCGTGATTCTGGCGTTGGCCGCCGTCAACCTCGCCGTCCGCCGCCGCTGGCCGCGAGCGGCGCTTTCGGCCGGGGAACTCCTCACGATTTACGTGATGCTGTCGGTCGCCGGCACGCTGTGCAGCCACGACCTGCTCCAGATCCTGATCCCCATGCTGTCGTACCCGCGTTACGCCGCCAACCCGCAGAACCGCTGGGACGAGATCCTCCTTCCCCTCGTGAAGCCCTGGTCGATCGTCACCGATCTGGACGCCTGCCGCTCGCTGGCCGTCGGCAACGGGACGCTCTATCGAATGGGCGTCTTCCTGGCGTGGCTCAAGCCGCTGGCGTTCTGGTCGGCGTTCCTGCTGGCCTTGATGATGGCGCTGCTGTTCATCAATGTTTTTTTCCGCCAGCCGTGGACGGAGAAAGAACGCCTCAGTTTCCCGATCATCCAGATTCCGCTGCTGATTGCGACCGATCTGCCCAGCCTGCTGAAGAGCCGGCTGTTCTGGCTGGGGTTCGGCGTGGCCGCGGCGATCGACGTGTGGAACGGCTTCAGTTTCCTGCATCCGGCGATCCCGGCGATTCCCATCGTGAAGGCCTTCGAGTTCCGCGACTACTTCGTCGAGCGCCCGTGGAGTTCGATTGCCGCCACGACGGTGTATCTGTATCCGTTCGTGATCGGGCTGACGTACTTCCTGCCGACCGACCTGGCGTTCAGTTGCTGGTTTTTCTCCCGGCCATGATGGTCCTGTTTTTCCTGATCTTTTTTCTCTATTCGCTGGCCATCGCCCGAATGCGCGCCGAGCTGGGGCCGCCGGCCCATGACCTGCACTTCGCCGGCCCCGAGACTCTGATGTATAGCGCTTTGGGGACCCGGGGCTTGGGCGTGGGAAACGTCGCCGCGTTTTCGATGTTCTTCTGGTTCAACCGCGCCTATCGCGCCCATTTCTCCGCCCATAGCATGGAGGGCTTCAAGATCGCCCAGATCGCGCGGATTCGATCCCGGGCGATGATGGGCGCCATCGTCGTGGCGCTCCTCGTGGGCCTGGCCTCGGCCTATTGGGCCTTGCTCCATTCGCTCTACGTGCACGGCTACAGCGGCCGCCCGGCCGGCGACGCGTTCGCCTCCCAGGGCTGGGACCGGATGGCCGGCTGGATTTCGTTCCCCCAGTCGCCGCGGGTCGCCGCCACCGCGGCCACGATCGTGGGCTTGCTGTTCGCGCTGGCGCTTGGCTCCCTGCGCATGACGTTCACTTGGTGGGTGTGGCATCCGGTGGGCTATGCCACGGCTACGACCTGGTCGATGGAGAGGCTCTGGGCATGCGTGTTTCTCGGCTGGGCGGCCAAGGCCTTGATTACTCGCTACGGCGGAGCGGTCGCCTTCCGCCGCGCGATGCCGGTTTTCGTCGGGATCGTCCTGGGCGAATTCGTGGTGGGCAGCCTGTGGTGCATCTACGGGGCCTTGACCAGCACGCCGGTGTATCATTTCTGGGGATAGAGACTCTCGCAATCGGCAGGCGGAGATTCGCGTGGCGCGTTGGACCTTCATAGCGATTCTCGGCATCGTGGCGACCGTCCTGGCCGCCGTGTGGCTGGGCCGTCCGGCGCCGTTGG
Organism: Candidatus Sumerlaeota bacterium; assembly: GCA_026398515.1. GTDB lineage: Bacteria > Sumerlaeota > Sumerlaeia > JAPLSS01 > JAPLSS01 > JAPLSS01. The sequence continues at coordinate 13,229 of JAPLSS010000631.1, forward strand.
CGATCAGCCCTTCGGTCGGCGCCGCCCAAGGCCCCGCGGACATCCGCCTGGACAACATCCGCGACGCGATTCGCCGACTGAGCTCCGTGGATTCGCGCTTGACCGGAAGCCCGGGGGAACGCGAAGCCGCGCAATGGATTCAGGATCAACTCGCCGAAGCCGGCATTGCCGACGTCGAGGTTCAGGAATTCGAAACAGCGGCGCCGGTTTCCGCGGGCGCGCGGCTCGTGGCGCAATGGCCCGACCACACGACGGACCTGGAGGTCTTCCCCCTCTGGCCGAATCTCGCCCGCACTCCGCAGACGGGCCCGGACGGCGTCAGCGGGCCGCTGGTGGACGCGGGCCGGGGAACCGACGCCGATCTGGCCGGCAAGCCCTTGCGCGGCGCCATCGCCGTGGTGGACTGGAATTGCCGCGCCGAATGGATGTCCGTGCCGGAATTCGGCGGCAAGGCGGTGGTGTTCCGCGCCAATCCCGAGGGCGACGGAGCGGCCGCCCGCAGCAAGTTTCTCACCATCCCCGGGGCCATTCCGCGCTACTATGTCCGCGCGCAGGACGCGCCCGCCCTCGATGCGCTGCTGAAGGCCGATCCGCCCACCGTCACGATCCGCTGCGACGCGGCGTGGGAACGCGTCAACAGCCGCAACATCCTGGCCCGCGTTCCGACGGCGGAATCCGGTCCGTTCCGCCTCCCCAATCGGAAGCCCGATCCGGCCCGCGCGCCGGTGATCTTCCACGCCTACTATGACAGCGTCAGCGTGGTTCCCGATCTGGCGCCGGGCGCGGAACAGGCGTGCGGGGCGGCGGCGCTGCTGGAGCTCGGACGCTATCTCAAGGGCAAGCCGACGACGCGCCCCGTGTATCTCCTGTTCACCGGCGCTCACGGCCAGGCTCTCCAAGGGATGATCCATTTCGTCCGCGTCCTCCAGGACGGACTGGCCTCCGACTGGAAGGACGCGCCCGACTCGCTGGCGGCGCGCCTGGGGAAGCCGGGGCTGTTCGTCGGCCTCGATCTGTCGAGCCAAGGCGACCAATTCGGCCTCTTCTGCTGCGGGCGGTTCCGGGGAGAGGCGGAGAATCTGCTGCGGCCGAAGTTCAGCACGCTGGCGTTGAAACTCAGCGAGTACGCCGCGTCGCTGGCGCCGGCGGCTGATCCGCAAACGGACCCGCCGGGCTTTGTCGATTGCGTGAACCTGACGCTGGGGCGCCGATGGTGGACGTATTTCCCCTACCAGGCCCCGTTTGAAAGCGAGATCCCCAACCTCTCGGGGTTTCCGGGGGCGACCCTGGCGACGCTCAATGACGGGCGGCGCTACGTCGACACCCCCGACGACACGTTCTCCCATCTGTCCGTGGACACGTTGGGGCGGCAGATCCTGGGCGTTCCCGGCAAACGCGCCGGCTTGGCCGACATCGCCGCCGCCCTCGCCCTGTGGGACGGGCCGTTCGTCAGTTCGGAGCTGCTGGTCAAAGGCGCGCGCCTGCGGGGCCGGGTCGTGTGGCTGGATCCGGAACGGAACTACACGCCCAACGAGCCGCTGGCGGGGGCGGTGGTCTGCCTGAAGACGCAGCGGGGGGACAAATACCTGTGCGGCACGCGCGGCGCGCCGTTGGCCGTGACCAACGAAACCGGCGAATTCGAGTTCGACGGCCTCATCGACATCACCGGCAACGGGGAGTTCGCCAATTGCCTGGTGGAATCGTACGGCGCGGCCACCCGCGCGTTCCTCTCGGCCAACCCCCGGGCGGCGCAAGAGTATCAAATCGCGCGGCAATGGGGAAAAACCGATCAGGTTGGAAACGCGAGCCCGCTCCCGGAATCGGGGTATGGAGTCCCGCCTTTAGGCGGAAACGCGAGTATCGAACTAAACAGGCTATAGAAGATTACGCCTAAAGGCGGGACTCCATACCCC
>JAPLSS010000672.1 GCA_026398515.1 Candidatus Sumerlaeota bacterium
CGATGACGCGAATGGTCTTCATCTGTGCGACTCCTTTCCGACTGAAAGACGCCTCTTCTCATTGCCCTGTAGTCTTCCCTAGAGAAAACCGGGCCAATTCCGCGGCGCAGTCAAACTCTTTTCTCCCCCGGAATCCTGGGAAAGGCTTTCCGGCGGCGTACGGCATCCGCCACGACCGGGAGGATGTCCCGGCTTCGGCCTCCGCGCGTCGGCTCGCGGCGGGCGTCAAGGCAGGTTAGCGGCGCCTGTCGCCGACGTGTCCGCCGAAGTTGCCGTGGGGCATGGACAGGGCGTGCGGAGCAAAGCTTCCGTGATGCTCAAATCCGCCGCGGGGTTCGAACACGCCGTGATGGCCGAAATCGCCATGGCGCTCGAAGATGCCGTAGCGGTCAAAGCCGCCGCGGCGATGGCTCCAGTCCCAATCCCCGTAGTAGGGATGGCCGTAGTCCCAATCTCCGTTCCAGCCGTACCAGCCCCCGTCCCAATTGTACCAGGGTTCGAGGTAGAGCCGGCCATTGTTGTGGCCGTAGCCGTATTCGCCTTCGTAGACGCAGCCGGCCAGGCTTAACGCGCCTGCCAGCACAACCATCAATCCCAGGACGCGAATGGTCCTCATTCTTGCGCCTCCTTCCGGGCCTGAAAAGCCCGCTTGCTTCCCTCCTCTTGTACGTAGAGAAAATCGGGCCAGTTTCGGCCGGCCGGACCGGCGGCTTCCCTGGTTTGGCCCCGGGGATTTGAGGTAGTCCGCCCGGCTCGCGCCGACTCGACGCGAATTCCCGCGGCGAAGCCAGTCCCGGACGCAGTTCCTGAGCCTGTCGAAGGGCAACGCTGGCCCGCGAAAAAAACCGGGGCCGCGGACCCGCCCCGCGGCCCGCCTTGCTGTTCCAAATCCGCCATCCGCTTCGGCCATCGGACGGCGGCGGCGGTGGAATATACGAAACGGCATAATTCCCGCCGAATGCGATCCGTGAAATAGCCAGTATTGACGGCGAATGCCTCAGATCGCATTCCGCGAGGATTATGCCGCCGTGTGTAGCGCCGGCTGATTCGCCGGTGGTTCTCTTCTCCCGGGCATCCGCCCGCGAATCGCCGGCCGGACAGCCGGCGCTACTCCGCCCCTGCCTACTTGTGGAGTTCGCTCAACCGCGGTCCGCTCCAACTGTGATGCCAATGGTGGCCGCCGTGCTCCCACTCCTCACAGCCGGCCAAGCCTCGACTCTTCACTTGGCCAGCGCGACATGTTCCGACTTCTTCGCGTCCATCCGCGCCAGCAGAGCGTCGTAGGCCGGGACGCTGCCGGGCAGCAGAAGGAAGAACGCCTGCTTGAACATCCCGCCGGTCTTGTCCGACGGCTGGGCCGGCTTGTCTTTGAGCAGGGCCGCCAATTCCTTCTTCTCGACCTCGAACTCCAAATCGGACATCGTGCGCGACTTGTCCAGCGTGTCGGACAGCTGCTTCCGGAACGCGGCCTCCTGCGCGGCGTCCATTCCGGGCTTCGCCATCTTCTGCCCCTCCACGAGACGCGAAATCAAGGTGGCCTTCACGATCGGCCACAGGCCGGCCGGGACCTCGCGGATCTTGTCGAGCAACTTCATCATCTCCTCGCTATAGGGCGCCTGGCCGATGCGCGAGGGCTCGGCCAGATCGTGCGGGGGGACCAGGCAACAGGAGAAGCCGCCCATCGTCAGCTTCTGGTATTCGTTCAGCGTCTTCTCGACCTGCGGCCCCAGCTTCTGAACGCGCAGAAACCCGCGCGTTCCGAGCAGCCCCAGGTAATGGGCGATCATTTCCCGCCGCATGGAGGCGGGAGTCTTCAACGAAGCCGGTGGCTCTCCCGGCGCATCGAGTTGGCTCCAGTCCGGCTCGTGATGGCACTCCGTGCATTGGCCCGCACGCGCGGGGCCGCTCTTGCCCGCCAGCGAGGCGCGGATCGCCTTTGCTTCCTGCGCGCGGGCCAGCGCGATGCGGTTCTTGAACTCGTCGGGAACGGTTTGGCCCTGCAGCAGCATGCTCTCCAGTTCGACGTAGGTCGTGCGCGGAAGATCCAGCGCCGTGTGGTACACGGTCTGCCCCGTCGGCGCGGGCGGGGCAAGCGCCTGGACCTCGCGGGCCCAGGCGCGCAACGACTGGGCTTGTTCGCGCGACAGATCCAATCCGTTGATCACGTTGAGGTTGGACTCGTGGTAGATCCAATAGCCCATATCGCGCAGTTGCTGTTCCCAGGGGACCTGCTCGGCAAGCGCGAGACGAACCGCGCACAAGGCGAACGCGAGAAGCATAACGTTCCGGCGCATGGGGACCCTCCTTCACGACCGACGCGACATCTTAAGACCGCCTAATCCTACTTCAATACCCTGTAGACGCGCCACCACGTTTTGGGGTTTACAGGGGTGGCGCGGGCTTTCTAGCCTGTGCATCGGGGCGGTTGCCAGAGCGCGGATTCCGGCTACACCGCAGGATGCTCGCCCGCCGCCGCAACGCAATTCTATTGACACACACGGGACGCGCCGGGAAGCTCCGCCGGTTCCCAAAATCACTTCGTCCTACAAGGAGGACACTCGTGTTGAAGAGGATTCTCAGTTGGTTTATCGTGGTTTCCGGCGTGGCCGGGATGGCATTCGCCCAAGGGGCGCCGGGCAGCCAGCCCGCCTCGGCGCCGCGGGAAACGGCGGCGCCGCCCGCCGGGGCCAAGAACCCCGTCGTCATTTTGAAAACCTCGATGGGCGACATCGAAATCGAACTGCTCCAAGACAAGGCGCCGATCACCGTGGCCAACTTCCTCGGCTACGTCAAAGACGGCTTCTACGATGGGACGATCTTCCACCGCGTCATGAGCAACTTCATGATCCAAGGCGGCGGAATGACCCGCGATGGTCGGGAGAAGCCGACCAAGGCGCCGATCAAAAACGAAGCGGCTAACGGATTGAAGAATGAGAAGTACACAGTAGCCATGGCCCGCACGGGCGAAGTCGACAGCGCCACCTCGCAGTTCTTCATCAACGTGGCCGACAACGCGCTTCTCGATCATGGCGTTCGCGATTACGGCTACGCGGTCTTCGGCAAGGTGATCAAGGGCCAGGACGTGGTCGACAAGATTAAGGCCATCAGAGTCAGGCCGGACTCGCGGGGAGAGCCATCCGTGCCGCTGGAGCCGGTGGTCATCGAGTCGGCGAAGGTGAAGGAAGACCTCGGCGCGGCCCCGGCGGCGGCCAAGACCCCGGCGGCCTCTCCCGCCAGCGCCCCGGCCTCGGCGCCCGCCAAGCCCGCGCAGGAGAAGAAGCCTTAGGGCTGTTCAAGTGCGGAGTTCGGAGTGCGGAGTTCGGAGTGACGGCTTCAGCCGTTGACGTCGAACGCCAAACGGCTCCTTGAGTTCGGAGTGACGAAAAGGATTCTCGCATGGCCCGTTACAAAGCTGTCATTTGCGGTTGCGGCCCGCGCGGCCTGATTCATGCCCAAGGCTTTCTGGCCAACGCCGATCGGTTTGACCTCGCGGCCCTGTGCGACCTCGACCCGACGCGCCTCCAAAAGGCCGCGGCGCAGACCGGGTCGCACGGCGTGAAAACCATCGCCTACGAGAAGCCCGTGGCCGTCAGCCTCGAGGAAGCGCGCCAGATCCGCGACGCCTGCCGCGCGGCCGGCGTGCGCACGATCGTCTCGCACCAGCAGAAATACGGCCCGCATTGGCAGAAGTTGAAGGCGCTGGTCGACGCCGGGGAGATCGGCGAACTGCGCACGATCCACGCGACGTCGAAGGCCTGGCTCCTGCAACTCGGCACGCACCTGGTTGATTATTGCATGTGGTATAATGGGGCGCGGCCGGCCCGCTGGGTCCTCGGCCAGGTCCACGGCAAGAACAAGTTCACCGACAGCCATCCCTCGCCCGACTACGCGCTGGGCCGGATGGAATTCGACAATGGCGTCGGCTGCATCCTGGAATGCGGGACCCTCGCGCCCGAAACGCCGGAGACGGACAAGTTCTGGCTCAAGGACGCGGTCAATCTCTACGGCGCGCAGGGGTGGGGCCGGGTGGTCACCGGCGGCGGGTGGTCGGCCATGACCCGCTCCTCGGGCGGGGCCGTGTTGAGCGGCGAGGGGGTGTTCGATCCGCGCCACGAGCAGCCGTTGTACATCAAGGAACTGGCCGACTGGCTCGACGGGAAGATCGAGCGCCATTGTTGCGACGGCGAGCTGGCGTATCACGGCTTCGAGATCTGCATGGGCATCCTGCTCAGCGCCCTGGAGCGCCGGCGGGTCGATCTGCCCATCGACCCAATGCCGTCAGAGTCGATTTACGATCAGCTCGGGCGCGTGCTGCCCGTCGTTCCCTACGAAGGGGAAAAGTAAGGAATCGAAGGTTTACGCGGTGAAAGTGCAATGATGGCATCAATAGTCGTTCATCGTCCTGCCCCTAATCGTCCTGC
>JAPLSS010000204.1 GCA_026398515.1 Candidatus Sumerlaeota bacterium
TTCCGGATTCCGCCTGAAGGCGGGACTCCATACCTCCATTTTCGTTCGTTTCCGGGTGGCCCGGAGCGCCATGAGTTGCTGAAACCGGAAACGAGAAACCAGGAACGCAAAACGAGAAACCTTACACTCATGCTCTCTGGCGCGTCTCGACGATCTTGTCGACCACCAGGCACGCCGCCATACCCACGAGGAGCGCCACCGCGCCTCCCATCGCCGCCTGCAGCGACCACTTCTGCGCCACCGGGCCCAGCGCCGCCTGCGAAAGCGCCCCAAACCCTCCGCCCCAGATGACCCAGGAGAGAACGCGCGGCGAGAAGGTCCGCAGGCGGTCCGAGGAATGGTCGACGATGGTCGGCCACATCGGCCCCAGTCCCAGCCCCGCGATTCCCAACAGCCCGTAGGCGAGGGCGATCCGCGTCGTCCACAGCGCCGCCGCCGAGCAGCTCACGCCCAGGACCGCGCAGACGAGCAGCAAGCGGCGGCTGCGCACCCGGTCGCTGACGAACCACATCGCCGCGCGCCCGATCAGAATCCCCGCCCACAGGGACAGCGGCGCCAGACTGGCCGCGGCCTTCGAAACGTGGCGCGTCAATTCAAAGAACGCGCTGGACCAGGAGTTGATGGCCAGTTCCCCGCCGACGTAGAACAGGAGCGCCAGGAACATCAGATACAGCGCGGGATTCGCGTGGGCTCGCATCCTCGGCTCGCCCTTTGCCTCGCTCTCATGGCGCCCTTCCGGAATCTCGCCGCGCGGGAAGAACGGCGGCAGGGCGAGAAACGCCGCGCCGGAGATGACGAACAGCCAGCGCCAGTTGGCGTGCGCGCCGAGGATCCGGTTGGCCAGATACGGCCCGATCACGGCGCCCAAGCCGAAGCCGACTTGCGTCAAATTCAGCGCGCCGCGCCGCCGTTCGGGAAACAGCCCTTGCACCGCGGCGACGATCGCCGGCTCCATCCACCCGCCGCCGACCCCCGCCGCGCCGTAGCCCGCCACGCACAACGCCCATACGCGCGACCCCGCCACCAGCAGCATCCCCGCGCCCATCAGAATCAGGGCGGCGATCAGAGTCGCGCGCAATCCCCAGCGCCGGGCCATCCAGCCGGCCATCGGCACGCCCGCCAGGTAGCCGACCGACCCGGCGGCGAACAGGGGCCACATGGCGGCATGGCTGATCCGAAACGCCGCTTCGACCGTCGTCACACACGGCCCCAGGATGGTGCACGAAATCGCATAGGCCAGCATGTTCAGAAAGCCTAGAACCAGGAAGCGATTGCGGAAGGATACGGCGGACGGGGCGGGCAAAAGAAGCGGCCTTTCGGAGGAAACGCGATGTTGCCGGCTTGTCGATTCCACGACTTCACGCGAGTCTTGATTTTGCCCGCCCGTGTTGCAAGATGAAACTCCAAGTGGCGCGCGCTTTCCGGCCCGCGCCGCTCGGCCACTGGCCTATTCAGATGCAAAACCGCTGTGTCCAAAGAGCGCCGGCTGGACAGCCTACGCCACGAAAGAGGAACTCCCTCATGAAACCCGTTCGAGTGGCGCTCATCGGCGTGGGATTCGTGTCCAGCGCCCATGCCCGCGGCTGGCGGACGCACAAGGACGCCGAGATCGTCGCCGTCTGCGACAAGCGCATCGAGTACGCCCGGATGCGCCGGTTCGACTTCGGCGCGCGCAAGGCCTACGCCACGCTGGACGAGGTCCTCGCCGACGACGAGGTCAACGCGCTCGACATTCTGACGCCGCCCGCGCGGCACGCGCCGATGGCCATCCGCGCCGCCGAAGCCGGCCGCCACGTGTTGGTCGAGAAGCCCGTGTGTCTCAGCGCGGCCGAAGGCGAGGCGATGGCCGACGCGGCGCGACGCAAGGGCGTCGTGGTGGCCGCCGCCGAGACGTACGTGTTTCTTACGTCGCACCGCAAGGCGCGCTCTCTCATCGAAGACGGCGCCATCGGCCGGCCCATGCTTGTAAGGCAACGCTTCGGCGGCTGGCCCGCGCTCAGAAGCCCGCCGGAGCCGCCCGCGCCGACGGGCGAGGCGAAGGAGCAATGGCGCAACGACCGCGTGCGCTCCGGCGGCGGCGAGTTCCCCGACTTCTACGATCACGCGGTTCACTTCTTCGCCACCGCGCGCTATCTGGCGTTGGATGCCCCCATTGAAAGGGTGACGGCCTGGAGCGCCGACTACACGCCGTCGCCCGAAGCGCAGCGCCGGGGCCGCGATTCCCGGCCGTATAAGGAGATCCCGCTCGCGCAATGGACCTATGCCGGCGGCGCGGCCCACGGCGTCTATACCCGCGCCGAGCGGCGGACCCACGGGTTCGATCCGCGGTCGGGCCTGACCACCGCGATCCACGGAAGCGAGGGCATGATCGAGGTCCTGGGCGAGGCGGGCGGCGGGCTGATGTGGGACGGGAAGCCGGCGCACCTGGTCCTCCACCGCCGCGGCCGCGACAGCGAGGCGATGCGTTTCGACGACGAAGGCCCCGACCCCTTCTGGCATTCCGAGATCAACTACTACGGCGCGGCCCACGCGCGGCAGGTGCACGACTTCATCGACTCCATCGTCTCTGGCCGCCGGGCGTTTCATGATATTGAAGAGGGAACGATGGACGTCCGCTGCACGCTGGCGGCCATCGCCTCCGCTCGCGAAGGCCGGCCGATGCGCCTGGACGAGTTGCCGAAGGAATATACGGCGTTTTAGTGGCGTAGGCTTTGCAGCCTGCGCGTTGTTCCTTGACGCATTACGGAATTGCGCAGGCTGGAAAGCCTACGCCACCTAGACGCCGCCTGCCTCATTACTCGCGGTTTTGGATTCCCATTTCGGTTCCTTGCCTGATACCATCTCGCTGTTGCAGCCAAGACGGGCCTCGCCGCCCGCGCCCCGGGGTCCGCAAAGGAGCTCGCCATGATCACGCGCTTCCGTGTCCAGAACTACAAATGCCTGCGCGACGTGACGCTCGACCTGACCCCCATTCACGTCCTCATCGGCCCAAACGATTCGGGCAAGACCAGCATCCTGGAAGCCATCGCCGCCCTGTGCCGGAGCGTGGATCACAAGTTGAGCGATGCGTTTCTGGGGCCTTGGGAAGGTCGCGAATTGGTTTGGCATGGGGAGCCGGAGGCTGAAGTGTGTTTCATTGTGTCGTGCGGCTCGGCTCCGAATGTCCCGGCGTACCGCCTGCCGTGCCGTTTTGAGGCAACCGACCGCGACGTGCGAAACGCTAGAGAGAGCATATCTTTGCACGAAGAGAGTCATCTGCTGGCCATCCCCGCAGACCCCACAAAGACTGCACTGCAGTGGGCGTCCATGGACCAACAGACCGAGGACAAGTGGAGAGTAGCGGCAGAATCCGTCGTTGAATCCATTTCCGGTGTCCATCTCTGCCGTTGGTATCCGAAACTCCTTGCCGTGCCCGCGGCGCTGGAGCCGGAGAGGCCTTTCCAAATCGAGCCTTACGGCTTCGGGCTTGGGCGATGCCTCGACGACATCCTGAGCCACGATCACAGAGAGTTCACCTCGCTCGAAGACGAGTTTCGCGGGATCTTTAAACAGGTGAAGGCGATCCGGCTGAAAACCGTGCGGGCGTATAGCGCGCCAGTCGATGACCCAGAACAGGTTCCTCTCCTGCAAAGGTCTCCGGGAAAAGGGATCGAGTTTGTGTTTGGGGGAAACCCTCAGCCCGTTAACGCCGCGCAAGCCTCGGATGGAATGCTGTTGACCCTTGCGTTCCTGACTGTCCTCCATCTGCCACAACCTCCCCGCGTGCTGCTGATCGAAGAGCCGGAGAACGGCGTGCATCCGAAGCGGCTTCAGGAAGTCATGCGAATACTGCGCGGCCTGGTGAAGGAGCACTCTCAGACGCAAGTGATCCTTACCACTCACTCGCCATACCTTCTCGACCTGTTCGAGCCTGAGGAAGTGACTCTCTGCAAGAGGGAAGACGACGGCTCGATCTCCGTCCATCGCCTGTCGGAGAGCGAGGCGGTGCGGCAGCAACTGGACATCTTCAATCTGGGCGAGATCTGGTCGGCGGAGGGAGACGAACGACTGGCGCGCGACTGCGAATCGAAAGGAGAGCCCAAATCATGAGGGTTCTCCTGGTGTCTGAAGGCAAGCATGAACAATCCGGCGCATTGGAGACTCTCGTGAGCCGTCTTGCCAACGTGCCCCTTCAGTGCGATCAGGATTCCGTCAAGAATCCCGAGATCCATGTTCGGCCGGGGAAAGGCGGTCAAATATCTAAGAAAGCGTTCGCCTGGATGCTCCATGCGGAGCAAAACGACTATGACGCCTTGGTCTATCTCATCGACGAGGATGGAGATAGGGCGCGCGCCCCACAACTGGACAAAGCCCAAGCGGGGGCGCTGGGCGTCAAACGGCGCGCGCTGGGCGTCGCCATTCGCACGTTCGACGCCTGGATGCTGGCCGACGAGAAGGCGCTGTCTTCCGTCTTGGGCCAACCGATCCAGCGTCAGAAGGAGCCGGAAAGCATTCTCGATCCCAAGGGCGTCTGTGAGAGACTGCTGAAGGAGAGCGGCCGCGGAATCCGCCAAAGCGAGATGTATACGGAGATCTCCAAGAAGGCAAAACTCGACAATCTGGAAAACCGTTGCCCAAGAGGCTTCGCCCCGTTCGCCGAGCGCGTGCGGGCGATGGCGGACCAGAGGACGGAGAAGACGCCGTAAGTTCGGAGTGACGCCTTCAGGCGTTTCGTTGACGCCGCTAATGGCTAAAGCCGTCACTCCGAACCATTCCGCCTCAAGGCGGGACTCCATACGCGCCCATTTGGAAGAAGGAGGATCGCCATGAACGGCTTGGCATCGTTTCGGATGGTCTGCCGCGTCGTTCCGCTTTTTCTTGCGTTCCCACTGATGTGCTTCTCCGCCGAATCCCAATTCGCCAGGACCGCATCAGCGCCCGCCGCCGCGATGGATGTGGCGTTGCGCGGGGAGCAGCCGGAGACCGAGCCGATTGAGTTGAACCCGAACGCGGACCTGGAGGGCGAAACGCGCGAGGCGGATTATACGCTGGCCTCGACGCCGATGCGCGCGGAATTGCCCACGCTGGAATTCGTCGCGGAGGGGGCGGGCGGCTCGGCCCATGCGGCGAAGATCACGGCCAGGGAGGGCGAGGCCGGGGCCCTGCAGCGCGCCATTCGCATCGACAAAGGCGAGATGCTCACGTTTTCCGCCGACGTCCGCGCCGAGGGCGTTCGGTCCGTCGAGATCGTCGTTGTGCCGCGAGTGCGCCGGCCGGGCGGTCCAGGCGCCGTGATGCCCGGCGACATGGGCCGCTCCAAGAAACTGACCGGCTCGTTTGATTGGACCACGCTCACCTTTGACCATGCCTTCCGCGGCAACTTCGACGACGCGCTCCTCCAAATCGTCGTGCAGGGGCCGGGGACCGTGTGGATCGACAACGTGCGTGTGCAAGCGCACTGGCCGAAGAAAGTCGAGATTCCCGACAAGCCCGCCGCGCCGCTCCTGGTCCTGGTCCTCATGCATTCGGAAACGCCCGAAGCCTACGTGCGCAACCGCGACTTTTTCCGCGCCGACGCCGCGAAATACGAGGAGATGGCGAAGATGCTCCAGCGTTACGGCGCGCGCCTGGGCCTCGAGCCGGAGCGCGAGCTGTGGCTGGGGGCGCGCCAGTTCGATCCCGATTTCCCGCGGCGCATGCATGAGCGATACGGCGCCTCGTTCTCCGTCCACACGCACGGCCCCCAAGGACGTCCAACCGAACAGGATGTTCTCGATTACGTGCAACTCCGTAAGAAGGAAATGGAGGAGATGGGCGCCGGGCCGGTCACGGACCTCAACGGCAACTTCGACGACGCGCTCCTCCAAATCGTCGTGCAGGGGCCGGGGACCGTGTGGATCGACAACGTGCGTGTGCAAGCGCACTGGCCGAAGAAAGTGGCTCAACACCTTCTACTTTGTCGAGCACGTCGGCCGCTTCACGCCTCACAAGGAAGGCCAGCCGCCGCTGGAGTACGTCCAGAGCCAGGATTTCCGCGACGATCTGGAACGGCACGAGACGCTGGTCCGCGACGTTCTCGCCCCGCTCGTCCAATCCGGCCACGTCGTCTATTCGACCCCGGCGGACGTGCATGAGCGGTTTGAGAAGTGGGAGAAGGAAGCGGGGATCGCGGCGGCGGAGTGATCCGAACCCATTCTCAAAGGGGTGGCCCAATGGGGCGCAGCCACGGAAAGCGAAAGAGAAAACAAGCCGGGCAGCCAAAACCCTCAAGCCCGCTGACGCCGGAGGAGCGCGCGCGTCAGGCGTTCGCGGAGAAGAATGAGAAGCTGCGCTACCGGATCAACTGGGACCCGGCGGGCGACCGCCCAAAACTTTCGGAAGTGATTGATGAATTCGCCGAGCCGCTGACGGAGTCGGCCAACAATGCC
>JAPLSS010000566.1 GCA_026398515.1 Candidatus Sumerlaeota bacterium
GGACTGACGCCACTCACAAAAGCAATCCACTATGAGTCTATTCTCACTATTTCACCCGCGCAAGCGATACGAACTCGACCCGGCCTATGTGGCCGGACCGCTGGCGGCGCGGCTGGGCGAACGGGGCGAAGACGCGCGCATCGAGAAAATCGAAGGCGCGACCAACGCCTACGTGGCGCGCGCGATTTTCGCCGGCGGCGCCGACGTGGTTGTGCGCTGGTGGCCATGGGTGGGCGAGAAGCGCAAGGGCGCCGAGCATGCGCGACTCTCGGCGCTGTTGGCCGGGCGCGGCGCCCCGATTCCCGAATTCCTCGTCCACGACGATTCGCTTTGGACGCGCTGGCGCTACGGGGGAGAAGCGACCGCGGAACGCTTCGTCGCGGCGCCGCGCTTCGATCCGCCGTGGACGCCAGCGGAACTGGCCGCGTTCGGCGCCGTCATCGCGCGGCTTCATTGCATCGCGTCCACGACGCCGGGCAAGCCGTGGCGGTCGGCGAACGAACAGGCGGACTTGGCCGGGTATCTGCGCGCGCGCTGGGAGAAATGTATCGCCATGGCGGAGGCGGCGCTGGGCGAAGGGCCGGGGGCGGAGGATGCGGCGCGTGTGTTGCAGGAGGGCCTTCGCGTCGTGGCGGAGCGCCGATCGTTCGAGCTGATCCACGGCGATCTTTCCCCGAAGAACGTTTTCCGCGGCGGAGCGAAAGGGATCATGTTGTGCGACTTCGGCGCGATGATGTTCGGCTGTTTCGAGCAGGAATTGGCGATGCTGGAGGCGCGGTTCTTTGACGGGCGGTCGGAGGAGTGGGGCAGGTTTCTTCGCTCGTATGCCGACGCCTCTCCGCCCGAACGACGCGACGCCGGGGGCCGCGCGCGGCCTTTCTTCCGCGCCTTCTATCACTTGGAAAAAGCGTATTCGAACGCGCGGCGCCACGAGCGGGCGCAACGCGCGCATCGAACCTCTCCCCGCGTTGAGGGCAGTTGGGCCGCCGCGGAAGGGCATTGGCGCCGATTCGCGGACGAGATTAGAACACCGCCCGGTTAGTTTGTAGCGCCCCCTTTGGTTCAAGGCGGATCTCGAAATCCCAGAGCCGAAGGACGAGTCAGGATAATGGGAGACACAGCCATGGGGGGTGCATCCCGCCGTGTAGCTTGACAAGTCGATATTGGACCATGGCGAGGCGTGATTTACGCCCCGAAGGGGCCGAAAGCGCGTAGCCGGGGGCGCCGGCGAAGCCAAGCCCCCGGTAGCTGATTCGAGCGCAGGAAGCCCTGAAAGAGGGTGTTTGGCTACGCCCTGTCGGCCCCTTCGGGGCGATTCCTGAATCCGCGCCCCCAGCTACAGTGCGGGATGCGCCCAGCCACGGGAACAAGGTTGATTAGAGCGAGCGTTCTGATAGGATAGGCGCCAAACACGAATGCAATAGGCCCTTTTTCCCGAAATCTTGCGCTTTTGCGCAAGACTGCGGGAAACAGCCGATCGTCCTTGGCTTTGGCTGCGCCAAGCTAGGGAGATCCTCAAGGAGAGATCGATGCTGAATTTCACCTACGAAAACCCCACCCAGATCGTCTTCGGCAGAGGGACGGTGGCCCAGGTCGGCAGGCTGATCCCGCGGGACCGCACGATCCTGATGACCTATGGCGGCGGGTCGATCAAACGCAACGGCGTCTACGATCAGGTCATGAAGGCGTTGAAGGGCCGGCCGGTTCTGGAGTTTGGCGGCATTGAGCCCAACCCCAGCTACGAGACGCTGATGAAGGCCCTCCCCCGCGCGCGCCGCGAGGGAGTCGATTTTTTGCTGTCCGTCGGCGGCGGGTCGGTCCTGGACGGGACGAAGTTCATCGCCGCGGCGATCGACTACGAAGGCGAGGAACCCTGGGACATCCTCGCCAAGGGCGCGCCGGTGAAGAGCGCGGTCCCCCTCGGCTGCGTGCTGACCCTGCCGGCGACCGGCTCGGAGATGAACCGCAACGCCGTCATCTCGCGCCGGTCGACGAAGGAGAAGCTGGTCTTCACCAGCCGGCACACGTTGCCGAAGTTCGCGGTCCTCGATCCGACGACCACCTTCAGCCTGCCGCCGAAGCAAACCGCGAACGGCATCGTCGACGCCTTCGTGCACGTCCTCGAGCAATACCTGACCTACGACGTAAACGCGCCGCTGCAGGACCGGCAGGCCGAGGCCATCCTGCGCACGCTCGTCGAGGAGGGGCCGAAGGTCATGAAGAAGCCGAAGGACTACGACGCGCGAGCGAACGTCATGTGGTGCGCCACCCAGGCGCTGAACGGCCTCCTCTCGTGCGGCGTGCCGGGCGATTGGGCCACGCACCAGATCGGCCACGAACTGACCGCGTTCTACGGCGTCGACCACGCGGAGTCGCTGGCCATCGCCTATCCCGCCGTGATGCGCCACCAACGCAAGGAGAAGGCGAAGAAACTCCGGCAATACGGCGAGCGGGTCTGGGGCATCCGCGAGGGAAGCCGAGACGAGCGCATCGAGGCGGCCATTGAGAAGACCGAGGAGTTCTTCCGCTCGCTGGGGGTGAAGACGCGGCTGAAGGACTACGGCATCGCCAAGGGATTGGAGCGCATCGGGGCGCGATTCCAAGCGCGCGGCGCGAGCCTCGGCGAGCGCGGCAACATCGGCCCGCGCGAGGTCGGCGAGATTCTCACGCTGTGTCGGAAATAGGCCTCGCGTCTGCCGATTGTCGATTGAACAACAGAGGTGGTTAGTGGCGCAGGCGTTCCAGCCTGTGAATGCCGGCATGGCGGGAAGCGCTTGAATCACAGGCTGGAAAGCCTGCGCCACTCAACGGCGATCTCTCTATTCCACGTCGGATGGCGACCCATGAAGACTATGTGCGTCCCAGTGCGTTTGGTTTGCCTTCTCGCTCTTGTCTCGCCGCCTTTTCTCTCCATCGCCGCGGAGGCGAAGCCCACGGTCTACGCCGTCGGCAACGCCCACATCGACATGGCCTGGCAGTGGCGATTCCCGGAAACGGTCGAGGCGGCGCGCGAGACGTTCACCAACGCCCTGCGGCTGATGCGCGATCATCCGGATTACGTCTACGCCCAGGACCAGGCGGCGCTCTACGCGGCCATCGAGGAAAACTGTCCCGAGCTGTTCGAGGAAATCCGCGGCGCCGTTCGGAACGGGCAGTGGAGCGTCGTCGGCGGCAAGTGGTGCGAGTCGACGATGGAGTTGACCTCCGGCGAATCGTTGGCCCGCCAGTATCTCTACGGCGTGCGTTACTATCGCGGCCGCTTCGGCGTTTCGCCCGACGTGGATTGGCAAGCGGAAGGCTCGAACTACTTGCCGAGCGTTCCGCAACTCCTGCGGCAGGCCGGCCTGCGCTACGCGGTCATCG
This sequence comes from Candidatus Sumerlaeota bacterium, assembly GCA_026398515.1. Taxonomy (GTDB): domain Bacteria; phylum Sumerlaeota; class Sumerlaeia; order JAPLSS01; family JAPLSS01; genus JAPLSS01. The sequence continues at coordinate 3,364 of JAPLSS010000566.1, forward strand.
GCCGGAGCAAGGATTTCTCGCCGAATCGCCAGCCGTTCTATTGGTGGAGCGGCTTGGACGGGTCGCGCGTCCTGACCGCCTGGCTCGCCTCCAAGGGGGAGAGCGGCGCCGCCTACAACATGCCAACGGCGCCGGACAAGGTTGTCGGGTATGCGCAGGCCGTGGCCGACAAGCAGAAGGTGGACCGCGTTCTGTATCTCTATGGAGCGGGCGACCATGGAGGCGGCCCCAGGGAGCAGAATCTTCAGAATCTGGCCGACGCCGCGAAGACGGGGGAAATCGCGCTGCGCCTGTGCAAGCCCGAGCAGTGTTTCGAGGATCTGGAGAAGGCCGGCGCCGAGCCGCCCGCTCCTCCGTTCGATCTGGCGCAAGGCAATCAGGGCAACCACCTGACGTGCGTGGAGACCAAAGCGGCCAATCGCCGCGGCGAGCATGCATTGTACGAGGCCGAAGCCCTGGCGGCGCTGGCGCATCTCGGGGGGGAGGACTACCCCCAGAGCGAGATCGAGCAGCTATGGAAGTCGCTCCTGTTGAACCAGTTCCACGACATGATGTGGGGTTCGACAACCTATGCGGTATACCGGGAGATTCAGGAGCGCTACGCGGACACCCTCGGCCATGCAGAGCGCCTCCTGACGCGCCTCGCCGGGCGGCCATTGCGCCCAGCGCCGGCCCAATCGCCCGCCTCGATGGCGCTCATGAACCTGCTTCCGTTCGAGCGTTCCGGTCTTGCGCGGGCGCGGCGCGTGCAATTGCCGGGGAAGGTCGAGTCGGTTGTCGTGCGCGACTCCTCGGGCAATCTCGTCCCGTCGCAGATCGTGGCGAAGGAGCGCGCGGGGAACGGCGCGCGATTCGATGTCTTGTTTGATCCCGGCAAGGTTCCGGGGATCGGATACCGGCGCTTTCAGATCGAGCCGGGCGATCAGGCGGTCGCCGCGGCTTCGCCGGTTCGCGTCGAGCCGCACTCCCTCGACAACGGATTGGTTCACGTGGAACTCGATCCCCAAAGCGGCCATCTCTCCTCGATTGTGTGGAAGGAGGAGGGGGAGGGCGTCGAGATGCTGCCGCGGGGCGCGCAGGGCGACCGGCTCTACGTGGAACGAGAGGGCGAAAACGCCACGGTGTGGACCTGGGGGCTTCCCTGGGTTGGAGAGCCGGAAGCGGTGGACGCGGTGGACTCCGTGGACGTGGTGGAGAACGGGCCGTTGCGCGGATCGATTGCGATTGCGCGGCATTTCGGGAATTCCAAATTTCGTCAGACCGTCTCGCTCGAAGCGGGCAGCCCGATGGTTCGCTTTCACCTCGAAACGGAATGGCGCGAGCCGGGCTGCCGGCTGGTCGTTCGTTCAGCTTTCCCGTACGACTCGTTCCGCTACGACCTGCCGTTGTTCGTCGGCGAGAAGGCGCCTGAGAGCCGCGCCGGGCGGCCCAACATCCTGGCGCACGAGTGGGTCGACCTGATGGGGCAGGGCGTGAATTGCGCGCTGCTCAACGACGGCCGTTACTGCTTCGACCTGCAAGAGAATGCCGTCGACATGGCCGTCGTCAGGTCGCCGAAGTTTCTGCCCGAGCCGGATTGGATTTGGCAGGCGCTGCCCGCGGCGGTTCGCGCCGGCGATCCCGAGTATACGGATCAGGGACCTCACGAAGCGCGTTACGCGTTGCTGCCGCATCGGGGCGATTGGTTGGAGGCGCGCGTTCCCCAGGCCGCGCGCGCGTTCAACACCTCCTGGCAGGCGTGGAATGACGCGGACCTCGGGCGGATCGGGCCGGAGAATCAGTCGCTGGTGAGCGTCGCGCCCGACAATGTGTTTCTTACCGCGCTGAAGAAGGCCGAGGATTCCGACGATCTGATCGTCCGCGTCTTCGAGCAGGCGGGCAAAGACACGAACGTTCGCATTGCATTGCCGCGCGCGATCGCCAAGGCCGCGAAGGTCACGATTCTGGAAGAACCCGCGCCGGGCGAATTGACGGTGAACGGCAACGTGATCGAGGCCGCGCTCAAAGCGCACGAAATCGCCACCTTTTCAGTATCGTTGGCGAGGTGATGTCGCGCGCAACTATTAGACGCCACTCCACCGCCCACGCCGCTATCTTCCATCCGGCATGACGAACGCATCGCTGGTTTCTGCAATCCACTCGGCCAGGCGCCGGCGATGGTCGGCGACGACGGCCTGGCGATCGGCGCTGGCGACCAGGTTGCGCGTCTCTCCGGGATCCTCGCGCAGATCGAACAACTGCTCCCGCCGCTCGCCCTGGGAATAGACGATGTATTTGTAACGGTCGGTGACAATCATGCGCCCCATCCAGCCGTCGCTCCGTTCCCCCATGTTGGCGAACTCCGTTTCGACGGCCAGCGAATCGCGCCAGGCCTCCGGCGCGCGGCCTTCGATCAGCGGGCGCAAACTCCGACCGCGCAAGCCCGGCGGCGGGGGAGCGCCGGCGTAATCGCAGATCGTCGGAACCAGATCCAGTCCGCTGGAAACCAAATGCCGGGAGTCCACCGCGCCGCCCTTTGTCGCTCCCGTCCATCGGGCGATGAACGGGATGCGGCACGGTTGTTCATAGAGCGCCTGCTTCTGGTTCCAGCGATGCGAGCCGCCGCCGTCGCCATGATCGCTGGTGAAGAAGACCAGCGTGTCGTCTTCATGGCCGGACTCGCGCAACGCGTCGAGCGTCCGCCCGACCAGCGCATCCACCTTCTCCACCAACCGGCAGTACGCCCACCGGTATTGCCGCCAATCGTCTGGCGTCCAATCCAACGTAGGATGGAGGCGGGTGTACGAGTGTCTCACCATCCGCAACAGCTCCGGCTCGTTTTCGGGGACCTCGAAGTTGCCGGGCAGGGGCGGATACCGGCCTGGCGGCGGCAGGGCCGGAATGTCGCCCTGCGGCAGCGGCTCCCGGCGCGCCCACTGGCAGATGTCGTGCGGGTTGCGAAAGGATGCGACCACGAAGAACGGCCTCGCGCGGCGTTGTTGCAGGAACTCGGCGCACGAGCGCGGCACGAGGGCGTCGCGATGATCGAAGGGATTCCAGGAAAGACCGGCCTCCGCCGCGAATCCATGAGTCGCCGCGTCTTCCGTCGGGATCGCGAGGTGCCACTTCCCGAACCAAGCGCAATCGTAGCCGGTGGCGGAAAGAACGCTCCCCAGGATGGGCGCGCATCCCGGATAACTCCGCACATTGTGCGTGGCGCCCAGTTCGTGCGGCATGCGCCCGGTCATCATCGCCACGCGCGAGGGAACGCACAGCGGCTGAGCGCAATAGGCGCGTTCGAAGCGGACTCCCTCGGCGGCCAGCCGGTCCATCGCCGGGGCGCGCAGATACGGGTTGCCGGCGCCGCTCAGAGCGTCGGCGGATTGCTGGTCGGTCATGATGAGGAGGAGGTTTGGGTGTTGGGGCATGGGGCCTCTCAGCGGGGATGAGGGTCCGACGGCCGCCGCGCGTGGCACGGACCGTCTTATCCGCGCGCGTCCGTGCGCGTCCGTGCCTGTCCGTGTTAGTCCGTGCGGCGCGCTGCGAAAGCCATAAGGTCATGCGCGATTCATCGCGTCAACCCGGAATTGACAAATCGCCCGATTGCGCGTTTTCTGGCCCTATCTCATCTCCACGGATGCGGAGGCCATTGGCATGACGAATCGAGTGCTGCAACTCGGAGGCGCGTGGCTGTTCCTTTTGCCCGCGCTGGCGTTCGGGTTCAACGGCAACGTGGCCGGCGAAGGGCCGCTCAAGGTCACAATCGAAGCCATTGAGACGGTGATGCAATTGGACGCGCCGCGCGACGTGTCGGTCGCGCTGGAGAACACGGGAGAAAAGCCGCTTTCGGTGGATGTGAAACTGGCCGATCTGACCGCCGAGTGGCGCGTCGTCGGCAAGGCGGAGCAAGCAGCCAAGGTCGCGCCTGGCGCGAAGGCGGAAGCGAAATTCCAGATCGCCGCCGGCCGCGCCGCGCTCTCCGCGCTTTATCCGGTTCACGTCTACGCGTCGTTCCAGAGCGACAGCGGCCCAGTCACGGTCCACGCCGTGCAGGTGTTTCAAACCGACTTCGCCGAAGTGGAAGAAGCGCGATCGGCGCCGACTGAACTGCCGGCGAACGTTGTCCCGAGCGGCGGGGCGTTGGCGCTGGCGACGCTGAAGACGCAGCGCGTGGTGTGGAATTACGTCGATCAGCCGCCGGTGCAAGAGCCGGTCGGCTGGCAGGGGAGCGACAAGCAGTCCTCGGCCGCGTTCCAGCGCGGGCCGGTCAAGCGCGGCGAGGAACGGCAGGCCCTCGCCATGCATCCTCCCTACAAGGGCGGCAAGGGGTCCGTGTTCGCCGAATACAGAGTCCGTCTGCCCGACACGCGCCCGATCCGCCTGACGTTCTTCAACGCGATTCGCGACAACGGGCCGACCGAGCCGCCGAGCGACGGGGTCACGTTCCGCGTGTGGGCGAATGGGGAGAAACTGTTTGAACTCCATACCCTCGCCAAAACGTGGACGCCCGGCGAAGCCGACCTCAGCCCGTTCGCCGGACGGGAGATCCTGCTTCGGCTCGAAAACCATCCCGGGCCGAAACTCAACACGGTGTGCGATTCGGGCTATTGGGGCGATCCGACGATCGTGGCCGGCGAGCCGCCCAAACAACTGACCGAGACGGAACGAAAGGAAGCGGCGAAGCGCGCCGCCGAGGCGGTCGCCGCCGGCGGGCCGGACCAGAAGGGCCTGTTTGTGTTCGATCTGAGCGAGGGCAATCGCGCGGCAGTCGCCGTCGGCCCGAACGGCCTGGCCGATTCCGCCATCGCTTTCGGCGCGGGAGAGAAGCAAGTTGTGTTTCAAGGGTTGCGCATGGCGATCCTGGATCAGCCGGTTGGGGCGTGGCCGTCGTCGCTCACGGTGCGCAACGTCGACGCGAAACGCGACGCGTCGGGCCACGTCAAAGTCATACACCATTTGGCGATGGGGGAGGAGGCGTTCGACCTGACGGCGGATCTGTGGGCGGAGGGATGCGGTCTGCGCGCGAAGGTGGAATGCCCTCAGCGGATCACCGACCTCTCGCTCGGCCCGGCCGACCAGACCGCGCCGCGCGTGTATTTTGCCCACGGCTATTGCATCGCCGACCCCAAGGCGTTTCGCGTGAACGGCGGCGGGCAAGGCCTTTCGACCAGCCACGTGGGGTTCGATTTCGAGAAGGGCGTGTCGTTGCTGGCGGCGTGCGACAATCCGCAGGACTCGTTGGAAGTCGACCCCGCGCAACGACTATATGCGCTCCACGTCCATCACAATTCGATGCTGACCTTCGTGCCGGGGCTGAAAGGCGCGTTCGATTGCGCGATCCGCTATCGCCCGCTCTATGACAAACAGCCGGCCGGCGGGGTGCAGCGCATGGCCGGCCGATTTGTCTTCGATATCTGGGGCGGGCGATACGCGGAAATCGCCGATGAGATGAAGAAGGCGCTCACGTATGGACTAAAGGATTCCATGCTCCTGATCCATAGCTGGCAACGCTGGGGGTATGACTATCGCCTGCCCGACGTCTGGCCGCCGAACCCCCAATTCGGAACTCTGGAGGAGATGCAGGACATCAGCAGGATCTGCGCGGCGGCCGACGTGCCCTGGGGATTGCACGACAACTACATAGACTTCTATCCGGACGCCAGTGGCTTTAGTTATGATCATATCACATTCAACGAGCAAGGCGAACCGAAGAAGGCATGGATCAACATCGGCCGCGATGCGCAAAGTTACCAATGGCGTCCCGATCAGATTCTGCCGTTCGTGCAGCGCAATCTGAAGTTGATTAAGGACAGCGTTCACCCCACCGCCTACTTCCTGGACGTATTCTCCGCTTCGGGGACGTTTGATTACTATGACCGCGACGGCAAGTTTCACGGCAAGCCGGAGACCCGCCAGTGTTGGGGCGACGTCTTCGCCTGGATCCGCGACTATCTCGACGCCAACGCGCCGACCTCGTCCGAAGCCGGCGGCGACCATTTGATCGGATGGCTCGACGGCGCGGACTGCCAGTTCCCGCAACTGGGGGACGAGCCGCACCAGCATGTTATACGACTCTCATGCGCGGATTGGGATCGCGTGCCCTGGTTCGACGCGGTCAATCACGCGCGGTTCATCCTCCACGGCGTCGGCTATTCCATCCGCTACCAGGGCGGGCGCTCGCGCGTTCTGCACGGCATCGAAAGCGACGATTACATCAGCGCCGAGTTGCTCACGGGCCACGCGTTGATGATCGATCGTAACAGCGGGTTGCGCGGGGCGGCGCGAAAGTATTGGCTCGCGCAGGATCTGATTCGGAGTCTCGCCCTGGACGAGATCACGAACGTGGAATTCGAGGGCGGCGATTTCCATCGCGTCATGGTGAGTTGGAAGTCGGGCGCCCGCGTGTTCGTCAATCGGGGCAAGGAGGATTGGACGGTGGACGGCCATGTGCTGCCGCAATACGGCTACGCGGCCAGGAACGGCGACATTGCGTCGAGCATTGAGCGGCTCGACGGGGTGATCGCCGAGCAATCGTGCACGAAGAGCGCGCTGTACGCGAACGGGCGCGGCCAGGATGCGGATGCGCCGCTGGCCATCCGTCCCTTGCTGGACCGCGTGGAATACCTGGGCGATCATAAGTTGAAGGTCTATGTGAATTGGGACGTCGAGCAAAGCGTGCCGGCGGACTACTATGTATCCGTCCAGGTGTATGAGCCGGATGTGACGCGGATGCGCCACTACGGCTTCCAGGGAGGCGGCGCCCCGACTCCGCCGACGAGCCAGTGGAAGGGCCGGGTGACAACCGGAGACGCATGGATACTGACCATTCCCGAGAATTGCGCGGCGGGCAAATACGAGGTCTTTGTCGCGCTGACGGATCCCAAGACGAAGAAGCGCGCGCGGATGCTCGGCGAGGAAGATGACAACACGCGCTATCGCATCGGCGCGCTGCGGCTGGAAGGATCGAAGACGGACATCGCGGGCGTCCGCGTCGAGAGCGCGGAAGTCGGGCCCGCCGAGCCGTCGCGGATGAACGCGGCCCGGACCATGGTGGATTTCGGCGTGGCGGCCACGGCGGGAGCGTTCCGCTGCGTCATCGAGCCGAAGCGCCTCGTCGTGACCCCGCTTCCCGACTCCGAGGCGTTCACCGTGGCGCTGCGCCTGGACGAGTTGACGGGGAAGCCCGCAACGGCTCAATCCGTCGATGCCGTGGACGCCGATGGCAAGAAGATACGCTCCGTCGAGTACAAGGCGAATAGGCCGATCATCCGCTTCGAGACGCAGAAAGGCGAGTTCGCGTATCAAGTGAACCTGCAATGAGCATGCGCGGCATTCGGAGCGGCATGGACAGTCCTGTCGGCGCCGCTCTACAGCCGGCGCCACGCGATCCGCGGAACCTGCCGTTCGCCAACGAACTGCTTGCGCTGCCTCGCCGATTGCGGGTATAGGGTTCGCCCTGCGCCGACCATTTCTCTTCCGCGTTTGAGGAGGGTTCGCCATGCGTTGCGTCATCAAACTGCTCGTCGAGATCGAAGCGATGGACGATCCCGCGGCGCGCAAGGTGTTTCGGCGCGTGTCCGACGGCCTCGTCCAGGCGGTCGGCGACGCCGGGCGCATCCGCTCGCTGAAGATCATCGAGGACGGCGTGGGCCGGCCCATCGACCGCTGGGAAGGAGCGGAGGACGACGAGTGAACTGAATGCGGAATGCGGAATGCGGAGTGCGGAATGCGGAATGAACGGCGAAAGACTCCCTTGAACAGGAGAAGATCGCTTGATTCCCATTGGAGTGGATCGAGGGCAGCGGCGGGCGCCGTGGATGACCATCGCCTTGGCGCTGGTCAATACCCTCGTGTACATCTGGACCGCAAGCCAACCCAACTTCGAACAGATCAAGATCGGCTGGGGTTTTGTGCCGGGCTACGCGTGCCTGGACACGTTGCTCTCGCACATGTTCCTGCACGACAATCCGCTGCACCTCATCGGCAACTTGATTTTCTTTCTCGTGCCGGCCATGAAGCTGGAAGACGCGGTCGGCGGCCCGCGCATGCTGTGGCTCTATATCGGGAGCGGGGTGGCGGCCAACGGGTGCCACGTCCTCATGGCCGGCGAGACGCCCGTGCCGCTGATCGGCGCCTCGGGGGCGATCGCCGGGGTGGTCGGCGCGTTCATGGTCCTCTACCCGACGAGCCGGATGTTGTTCTGGATCCTTCCCCCGCTGCCCATCACAATTTACCTGCCTTCCTGGTTCTTCCTGGGGTTCTGGTTCCTGCGCGAACTGGGCACGGGGTGGCTGGTTCAAACCGAGCAGATCCTGTCGAGCGTGGCGGTGTGGGCGCACGTCGGCGGGTTCCTGTTCGGCGCGCTGTCGATGGCGCTGTTCTTCGGCTGGAACAAGGGATGGGACCTCGAGCGCCAGCGCCAGGGATGGCTGAAAGCGGTCGCCGCGCTATTCTCGAGCGCCGCGCCGTTTTCGCGTCCCCTCGTCCGCCGGGGCCGCTCGAGAATGCGCTCGGCGGGATGGGCGTTGCAGAGCGCGGCGGCGGCCTATGCCGCGACGGTCTACATAAGCGGCGGGTTCGTCAATCCCGACCGCCCGACCAACCAGATCGCGCTGGCCGCCGCCATCGTAAAGGACCCTCGGCAACGCCAGGCCGTGCGGTCGCAGTTCCGCGAGGCCGCGTCGCACGGCGCCGACACCAGTTTGTTCGGCCAGTGGAGCGGACGAGTCCTCTTGGGGCGCATCCAAAGCGAGATCAACGACGTCGCGAAAGATCACCGCGCCCTGCGCAAGGGCCGCCTGGCGGCGCCCCGCGGCGAGATCGCCAGCGTCGATCGGTTTCTCCACGAGGAATACCCGCGCCTGCCGAAAACGCTCCAGATTCCGGTGGAGGACGGCGAACCGCTGAGCGCGCTGTACGCGCCCGGGGAATCCTACGAAATCGTGTATGGGTCGAAATTGCCGCCGTCGATGGCGTACTGCGCGTTCCTCGGCGAGTTAAACGAACGCGGCTGGTCCGAGGATCGCCTGTTCTTCCATATGGAGGCGCAGACGGGCGAAATCGAAGCCCGCGCGGGCGACTGGACGCTCACGCTTCTCGTCGCGCCCAGCGACGGCGCGTCGCTGTATCCCACGGCGCTGGTTTGTCGCGCAGAAGGGGACGGCCCCATCAACGCCTCTTCCCACCGCCGCCCGGGCCGCCCCCTCCTCCGGGAGGGCCGCCTCCCGGCGGACCGCCCATAGGGGGAGGGGCGGACACCGACGCCGTCTCCGGTTCCGTCTGCCGTTTCTCCGTGGGGCTGGGTTCCAGATCGATGCTGAAGACCTGTTCGCCTTCCTTCAGCCCCTTTTGGACAATAACGCTATTGCGGCTGCGGGCGCCGAGGACGATCGGGCGCGCTTCGTAGCCGCTCTTGGTGGCCACGTACGCGATCTTCTGCCCGCCTTTGTGGAACGCGCACCGCAGCGGGATCGAGACCACATTGTCTTTCTGGCTGACGATGATCGAGCAGTTGGCCGTCATGCTCGGCCGCAAACGCTCGTCGATCTTGTCCAGCGTGATCTTGACTTCGAACACCTTCAGGCCGCTGATGTCCGTCGTATTCACCAGCGACCCGGCGGCCGACCGTTCGCGCTCGATGGCGATCATGCCGATATTGGAGACTTGGCCGGTCATCTGCAGATCGGGGAACGCGTCCATCGTCACATTGACCTTCGTGCCGGGCTTGACCTGCAGGACCGAGGATTCGGGAATCTGCGACTGGATCACCAGGGTCGTCAGGTCGGGAACCGACCCGATGATCTCGTCCTCATCCATCTTCGAGCCGACGGACACCTGGCCGTGGCCGTGATGATCCCAGTCCCATGACCGCTTCAGCAGGAAGATGCCGGAGATCGGCGCGCGCACGATAGCGCTGTCCAGGCGGCTCTGCTCCTCAGCGATGTCCCCCAGGGCCTTGTCGCGCTGGTATTCCAGCCCGTCCAGCGCCATCGACTTAATGGTCTTCTGCGACTCGCGGTTCGTGTATTGCCCCTGGTAGGCCAGGTCGCTCGTCACCGCGTCCAGTTTGCCCGATTCCACGCTCATGCGCGCCTTGTCCAGATCGCTCTCCGTGGCCAGCTGCGAGTCCTGCATCGCCTCCAGGTTCATCAGGTCGCGGTTGACGTCGGTCAGTTTCAGCTGGTTGAACTCCAATTGGGCCGCCGCATCCTGCAAATCAAGGAAGTCGCCTTCCAGCCCCATGCGGATGTCCTCAACCTGGCGCTCCAGGTCGGCCTTGACGTTGCGCAGCCGGGTGATGTGCTCCTCCAGGCTGTCTTTGGCCTCTTCGGTGTCCATCCAGCAAACGGGATCGCCCTCTTTGACCATGGAGCCGTCGTCGATCAACTTGACGATGCGAGCTTCATAGGGCGGATGGATGAAGACCTCCTTCTCCGCCGTCAGCAGACCCAGTTCCTCGATGGTCACCAGGAACGGACCGCGTTGGACCGCCTCGCGCGGGAAACCCTGGTAGGGGTTGGAGACGGTTCGCGGGTAGATGCGGGTGTACGCGTAGCCGGCGCCGCCAATGGCGGCGACAAGGAGAATGGCAAGAATCAGGCGTTTCATTGGACTTCTCCGGACGACCGCCGAGCTTGCTTGCGTCGCGCGCCGCGCTCGGGGTCGTGGCTTTCAAGGGGCGGCCCCTTTTTCCTTCCCCTGGATCGGACCGGTTTCACCCGTCAGACGGGTCAAACAAGTCGAACGGTCCTGAGTTCAGAATCGGCGTCTGTCTCGTCAGTGCGTCCCACGGCGTTGGCTAGGCGAATGGAAGCCGAAAAGCAGGGGAAGCCCTCACTTTTTCCCCGCGGGGGAAGCCGCGGCCAGCTGCGGAGGCGCCGAGGCCTTCGTCGGCCCGCCTTGCTGGTCCGTGGAGCTGGGTTCGAGATCGACGCTGTAGATTTGCTCGCCTTCTTTCAGACCGTTCTGGACGATGACGCGATTCCGATTGCGCGCGCCGAGTACGATGGGGCGCGCCTCAAAGCCGGTTTTCGTGACGACATAAGCGATCTTCTGCCCCCCTTTGTGGAACGCGCTGTGCAGCGGGATCGACAGAACGTCATCCTTCTGGTTGACGATGATCGAGCAGTTGGCCGTCATGTTCGGCCGCAGACGCTCGTCAACCTTGTCAATGGCGATTCGGATCTCGAAAACCTTCAAGCCGCTCGTATCCGTCGAGTCCACCAGCGAGCCGGCCGCCGACTCTTCGCGCTCGATGGCGATCATTCCCATGCTCGACACCTGCCCCGTCATTATCAGGTCCGGGAACGCGTCCATGGTCAGGTTGACCTTCGTGCCGGTCTGCACCTGCATCACCGACGATTCGGGGATCTGCGACTGCACCAACAGGGACGACAGGTCGGGGACGGAGCCGATCACTTCGTCCTCATCCAGTTTGGCCCCCACCGTGACCTGATGGTCGCCATGATGTCCCCATTCCGATCCGCGCTTGAGGAGGAAGATGCCGGAAATCGGCGCGCGCACAATGGCGCTGTCCAACCGGCGCTGTTTCTCGGCGATGTCCGACAAGGCCTTGTCGCGTTGATGTTCGAGGCCGCCGAGGGCCAGCGATTTGATCGTCTTCTGCGAGTCGTGGTTTACATACTGCCCCTGGTAGGCCAGGTCGCTCGTCACTGCGTCCAATTTGCCCGATTCCACGCTCATGCGCGCCTTGTCCAGGTCCTGCTCGGTGGCCAGCTGCGATTCCTGCATCGCCTCCGCGTTCATTAGGTCGCGGTTCACGTCGGTCAGTTTCAGCTGGTTGAACTCCAATTGGGCCGCCGCATCCTGCAAATCGAGAAAGTCGCCTTCCAGCCCCATGCGGATGTCTTCGACCTGGCGCTCCAAGTCGGCTTTGACGTCGCGCAGCCGCGTGATGTGCTCCTCCAGGGTGTCTTTGGCATCTTTGGTATCCAGCCAGCAAACGGGATCGCCCGCTTTGACCAGGGAGCCGTCTTCGATCAGTTTGACGATGCGGGCATCATGGTAGGGCGGATGGATGAAAACCTCTTTCTCCGCCACCAACAGGCCGAGTTCGTCAATGGTCACCAGGAACGGCCCGCGCTCGACGGTTTCTCGAGAGAAACTCTCATAGGGGTTGGAGACGGTTCGCGGGTAAATGCGGGTGTACGCGTAGCCGGCGCCGCCGATGGCGGCGACAAGGAGAATGGCAAGAATTAAGCGTTTCATAGGTTTGCTCAATTTGTAGAATCCGGCGTCCCGACCGAGGCGCCTTCCGCCAGAACCATCTCGCGGCGCTGGGACACCTCCTGGATGCCGGAAATTCGCCCGTCGCGCACGCGGATGATCCGTCGCGCGTGCTCGGCGATCTCCTTTTCGTGCGTCACGATGATGATCGTCTTCCCCTGGTCGTTGATCTCGCGGAACAGACCCATGATCTCTTCGCCCGTTCGCGTGTCCAGGTTGCCGGTCGGCTCGTCGGCCAGCAGGATCGCCGGATCATTGACCATCGCCCGGGCGATGGCCACCCGCTGGCGCTGGCCGCCGCTCAGCTCATTCGGCAAATGGTGCGCCCGATTGCTCAAGCCGACGCGCTCGATCTGCGACTTCGCCTTCCCGCGGCGTTGCCGCGCGGACATGCCCGAATACACCATGGGCAGCTCCACGTTGGCCTGCACGTTCATCTGGGGCAACAAGTTGAACGACTGGAAGACAAAGCCAATCTCCTTGTTGCGCGTTCGCGAAAGCGCCGTGTCGTTCAGCTGATCGACCCGACGCTGGCGCAGCAGATACACGCCCGCCGTCGGCCGGTCCAGGCAGCCGAGAATGTGCATCAGGGTCGACTTGCCCGACCCCGACGGCCCCATGATGGCGACGAAATCGCCCTCCTCGATGGTCATGTCCAAGCCAAAGAGAACCGGCACCTCCACCTTGCCCAGAAAGTAGCTTTTCCTCAGTTCCTGAATCTCAATGACAACGCCCACGGATCATCCTCGGTTCGGAGTGTGGAGTGCGGAGTTCAGAGTGTGGAGTACGGAGTGTGGAATGCAGAGCGCAGAGTGCGAAGCCTTGAGCCTCGCTCGAACACTTGGATCCTTCCTGTCGCTCAACTCAGAACTCCGCACTCCGCACTCTGCACTCCGCATTCCACGTTTTTCACAGCCCCGCCAGCCGCTCCTCCTCGCCCACCTTCTGCAACTGTTTGGTGGGATCGCGCAGCAGGAGCACGTCGCCCGGCTGAACCCCTTGCGTCAACTCGACGTAATTATCGTTGGTCAGCCCGAGCTGGACATCGGCGACCGTGAATCCTTCCCCCTGTTTCTTGTACACGATATTCTTGTCCCCCTCGCGGAAGACCGCGTCCTGCGGGACAGCCAGTCGCTCGGTGGCTTCCTGCACGATGATGCCGACATTGGCCGTCATCCCCTGCCGCAAGTTCGCGTCCTCGTCCAACAGCTTGACGGTGACCTGGAACTCGCGCACCGAACTGTCGGATCCCCCGAACAGGAACCGCCGCATCGAGTTGTCGGTGGTCGGCACGATGCTCTTCTTGGAGACCTCGGCCGCGTAGCGCTTGTTGGGGAACGCCTCCACTCGCACCTCGGCCTTTTGGCCCACCTCCACTTTGGTGATGTCCAACTCGTTGATCGGCACGCTGGCCAGCATGGTCGTGGAGTCGGGGATCTGGATCAACGCCGTGCGCTGGTAGACGTCGGTGCCTTCGCTGACTTTCATCAGGGTGCCGCCCATGCGGAGCGGAATGTAGCTGATGTGGCCCTGCCCCGGGGCCTTCAAGACCGCGTCGGCGATGTCCTTTTTGCCGTCGTCCACGGCCTGCTGGTACTTGTCGACCATAACCTTGGCTTTGTCGATCTTCGACTTCGAGATCTGGATCTGGGAATTCTTGCTCTTCTCAAACTTCTCCAAGGCGATCTTGGACTCTTCGAGCGACAACTCCGCCTGCAACTGGTCGAGCTTGCGGTTTTCCAGGTCCGACGGCGGCGCCAGGGAGGCTTCGACCATCTTGGCCGTGTTCTCGTACTGCTTGTTGGCGTCGGCGAGCTTGCGCCCTTGGAACGCCACTTTCGCCTGAAGCGAGGCCTCGTCCAGTTGCTGTTGCGCCAGCAGGAGATGGTCATCTTCCTGCGCCTGGGACAAATCGTTCTTGGCCAGGTCCAAGTTGGCCAGGTCCTCTTTCAGTTTGTCCTCGTACGGCGTCGTCTCCATCCAGACCACTTCGTCGCCCTCGTTGACAAGCGTGCCTTCCGGCAAAACCTTCAGAATCTTCCCGCTGAATTTGGCGGTGATTTGCTTGCTGCTGGCCGCCTCCAGCGCCCCCAGCGACGACAGGCGCACCTCGAACTGCATCGGTTTGACCGCGCAGGTCGGCACGCTATCCAAATGGCCGGCGCTGCGGGCGCCAACGTCGAACATGCGATAGGCGCCAAAGCCCGCCCCCGCCAGGACTCCCAAAACGATAAGACCGCGAATCACGTCATGCTCCCCTTTGCTCAGAACCGTTGAAACGCCATCCGGCGCGCCATGCGCCCGAATGGTTTATATCGTAACTATCTCCCCAAGACAATGCAAATCCCATTTCCGTGTCGAAATTCTGCTCGCGCCTCAGTCGTGACGCAAAGCAAAACGAAAGAGCAAGGAAGCGGGGCGGCTGCCGCGGCCCCGGCCCTATCCCCCGCGAACCCGTTGGACGAAAGCCTCGGTCGCGCCAAGGCTCTCGCGATGCCGGGCAAAGGCCTCGCGAACGCCGGCGGGCGCGATGGGTTCGAAGAAGCGACTCGCCAGGAGCGCGCACAGAACGGCGAAGAGAAACCGCCGTCGGCCGGCGAAGAGCCGCGGCGCGGCCCAGGCGTCGACCCCCGCAAACACTCGAACCAGCAGCGCGGCGGCCATCCAGTCATCCGGCAACCGCAACACGTAGAGCTGAAACAGGAGGGGCCATGCCGAAGAGGAGCGCCGGCAGGACGTTGCGCCGGCGCACGTCGAAGACGAACTGCGCGACAAGCGCGGGGAACGCCCACCACGCGCCCATCATCGCCCCGCAGTAGGCCGAGGAGTGGAAGGGCGCCGCTTCGGCGCGCCCGGCCACCTTGGCGTAGAAGGTGTTCGGAAACACGTCGCCATAGTACCCGATGCGCCACGCCTGATACGCGGCATAGA
>JAPLSS010000490.1 GCA_026398515.1 Candidatus Sumerlaeota bacterium
GCGGAACTCCACACATGCTTGTTCCATATTGCTCCAAGGCATCATGGGCGGCTTTGACCACTTTCGGATGAGAAGCCAATCCCAAGTAATTTGCCGTATTCATCTGGATAACTTCGCGTTCTTTATTGTTTTCTACAATCCGAATTCTCCCCGAGCTTGGGGAGACGGCGTTCTGCAAATATGGCGACGTATATCCCTTCCCCCGTGCATCGTGCAGGAATTCCGAGAATGCGTCTGCCTTGTGAAACAAATCGGCAGATTTCAACGACATGAAATCAGCCAGTGAATGCTTATCGGAATTCACCATTGCCGCCATTGCCCTTTCTGCATCAGCTCGTTGTGGTCTTTACCATCTCTCGATAGTTCTCGTCCAATTCGGGTTGTAGGGAAACCAGTGCCGCAAGACGTCGCGCCATTTCCGTGACATAACGAACTTCGTCTGGCGTCAGGCTCCGACCAAGGAGCGGCTTCTCACGGTACGACAGCCACTTCTTGATGACTTGGTAGCCGCCGATGTAGTAGTTCCAGACCGCTTCGGGGATGTTGGCCCAATAGGCGACGTCGTTAAGGTAAACATCGAGGGTCTTCGCGCCGCGGGCGGCCTTGAGACTCTCGTCCGTCTGGTCTTTCCGCACGTATCTCCCTTTGCCGGGCATGCAGACGCCGTTCTGGCCGGCGTGGCCCCAGCCGGCGACGAGGTCGAGTTCGCCGGCGTTGGGGTCGAGGGCGCCGCCGCCGATTTTGGAGACGATGGCGATGGTGCGCAGTTCGGGGCGGATGACGCCGCGGGTGACGCCGTCGACGGGCTTATCGGTGTCGAGCAGGGCGGCGAGGCGACGGCCGAGTTCCGCGGAGTGAAGCAGAGCCTCCTTCGAGGCGGGCAGGGGGATGCGGGGCCAGTCCTGGCGAATGCCGTCGGCGTTTTCGGCGAGATAGGCCGGGCTATAGCCGATGGCCAGGGCGTGCATCCAGATCAGCGCGGCGGTTTCGGCGTTGTGGTCGGGATCGCGGATGCCAAGGGCGGCGAGAAACGCACGGCTCGTCGGAGACAGGTTCGCGGAGACCGAGTAGTATGGGGCCATCGCCTCAGCGGCGAAGAAACTCCCGCCGCTGCCGCGCGGATCCTCAGAACCGTCACGGACGCGGATGGGGAAGTAATAACTATGGCCCCGTTGAAAATCATTGTCCCCCAAAACGGATGTAGCAACCAGCGGGACCCCTTCCGGACTGGCCACGCCGGCGGGGCGAGTCACGAAAAACGAATTCCCTTCCCAGCATTGCTTCCAATAGGCTGGACGAGAACGATTCCAGAGGGAGGGAACCGAGGAATAGTAGCACCACCAGTTATCGAAAGGCCGGATCGCGTATCGCAATAGGCGGCTCCTCTGAAACGACTCCTTCGAAAGCGCCTTCTGCCGAACCAGGCGCGGGTCATAAGCGGCAGCGCTTTCCGCCAGCGAACCAATCAACGATCTGACGGTCTCCCAGTCGAGCGAGTGGTCGAAATAGCATCTCATGCGTTCGGTGAGCGCCTCGCGGTCGATATCAATGAGCGCTCCGCCGCGCTTTTCCATGAGGCCGTTGCTCGGCGGGACGGCGCACAGATCAACGACTCGCGGCCATTTCAGATAATGCGCCGCGACAGTTGTTGGGCGGAACGAATAGCGATTGCTCTTTGCAGGCTTGGCGGCGCCATACTTGCGGTTGAAGTTTTTCGCGGAAAGACTGGCAAGCACATCCTGGCGTTTAGTCACGCCCCAGTAATGCTGAAAGCGCACAGTGGCCTGCTTCTCGCGGCGTTCTTTGCGGACCATGAAGCAAATGGCCGTGCCGACGCGGATTCCCACAGCGGTTTGCTCGGTTGAAAAGACGCTGGGATCGGGTCCTCCGTCGGGAGTGAGTTTGCCCGTCTCGCGACTGTCGCCATTCATGCAGTCAATCCAAATGCGGTCGAACTCTTCCAAGAAGCGGCGGCGCATGACGACGAACGAGGGATCGCCGAGATAGGAGAAGTTGGAGATAAAAGAGACGACGCCTTTGCCGCTCTTGGCGATCCGGCGTTCGGCGATGCGGAAGAAGCGGACGTAAAGGTCGTCGAGATTAAACTTCTTGATGCCCCAGCCGCCGTCCTTGACCGGCGTGGTTAGACCTTCCTTGTAGGGTTCGACGAGGCCGCCTTCTTCTTCGGGGCTTGTGCCGGCGAAGGCGTTGTAAGGCGGATTGCCGAGGATGACGAGGATGCGTTTGTCGCGCTTAATCTCGCGCGAGGCCTTCATTTCGTCGGCGAGTTCGGGATATTGGTCATGCACCCGTTGCTCGGCGTCGGTGAAGGTTTTTCCCTTCTCTCTCTCGTATGCTGGGGGCAGCGCCGTCTTGATTTTGTCTTCTCGGGGGGGCTCCCAACCAGTCAGGGCATTGGTGAGATAAACGCCGACCCGTTCGTCGGTATCGGGGTTGAGCGGGGCGCCGAGATGGCGCAGCATCAGGCCGAGTTGCAGGTGGGAGACGACAAACGGAGCGGGAAGGATTTCAAAGCCGAAAACGCGCTCCATGGCGGCGCGTTTGAGTTTCTGAGCGGTTAGGGCGCTGGCGCCCTTTTCCTCAAGAGTGCGGTGAATGCGCTTGAGGGTTTCGACAAGATAGGCGCCGGTGCCGCAGCAGGGGTCGAGAATGACGACCTGATCGTCGGCCAGGCCGTCGGCGAGGTTGAGTTCCTCGCGCAGAACGCGATCGACGCGTTCGACCTGGTATTGGACGATTTCGGGTGGGGTGTACCAGACGTCGAGTTCCTTGCGCAGTTCGGGATCGTACGCCTGGAGGAACGGCTCGTAGAAATACTGGACGGCGCGCTCTTCCTCGAACTTCTGGAAGAAGGCGGAGCGATCGACGCGGTTGAGGGCCATGCCCGCCCAGTTCAGGACTTCGTCCACACGAAGCGGCTTGAGCCGCGTGGGCGTGGCGATCTGCTCGAACAGGCTCTTGATCATTGGGACGTGGAGAGTCCAGCCCGCTGCGTGCCAGTCGAAGCGCTCCCCGGGGGCGGGGTGGTTTCGCGCCCAGAGAACCCAGGAGGAGAAGACGCCATAGAAGAGGGTCTGGACTAAGGTGGCGCGAAAGAAGTGTTCGCCCTTCTCGCCTTCAAACTTCATGCCGAGGGCGTCTTCGAGGCCTTTCTTCAGGCCGGCGAGGGCCGGGAGGTCGGCGTATTGGTCGACACGGGCGCGGGCTTCGCGGGCGTAGGAGGCGAGGAACCAGGCCAGGTCTTCGGGGGCGGTGAGCGGGGCGTTGTGCAGGAGGACGCGCTGGAGGAATTCGACGAGCCGCTCGCCCTTGTCGCTTGTCAAGGCGCGAGGATGGGCGGCCGCGCTCCAGAAGGCTTTTTCGTCGTCGGCGAGCGAGAACGATTCCAGGGCGGCGGGGGCGCCGGCGGAATCGGGCGCCACGAGAACGAATTCCCGGAGATTGGTGACGAGGACCGCGCCGTATTCGCCGAGGTACCGGGCGACCTGTTCGGACTCGATTATGGCAGAGGTTTGGACGCCAGGGGATTTGACCTCGATGGGGCCACGCGCAGGCTTCTGGCCGGGGAGCGGCTCGGCGTCGGCGGCGCGCTGGAATTGGTCGGCGGTGAAGAGACCGGCGTCGGGGAAGCCTGCGCCGCGGTCTTGGAGGTTGACGATACACCGGACCTTGGGGCGGAGTTTGGCGCCGACTTCATTGAAGAGCGCGCGGAGCGGGGGATAGCAGGAAGTCTCCTTGACAGCGGCGCCGGAGCGGTGGATTTCCAGAACGTCTTGCAGATAAGCTTCGACGGGGTTCACGCGTTTAGTCTTTCGGTTGCGATGGCTAGAGAACGGCGCGTCCCACAGGGGCATCGGATGGCTAGGGTTGATTAACAGGTTTCTGCATGCAGTTGTCAAGAGAACTGCGGGCCGGAAAACCGGGGACAGGCACGCTTTTGCGGCGGAGCATGGCTGAGTTCCGCCGAGAGCTGCGGCCTCTTCGGCGGGTTCGACAGGCTCACCCCAGGAAGGCTCAGGACAGGCGGGAAAGCGAGAAAGCCGGCGGCGCCTGCGCCGCCGAGCCAGTGCGCGTTTTTTCTGGATTGTCCGTCTCGAATTCGCGAATGCGCCCTTTCCCCGCGATTGACGCAAATCACGCGAATGGGGACGCCAGACGGTCGGCGATGCGCGGGGCGGCCGGAGTGAAATCCTTGAGCGTCCGTTCCGCCCAATTCGCCTCCGCCGTTCGACTCAGCAACTCATGCGCGGCTTCGACGATCCGATCGGAGTCGTTGCCGGCTTCGAGGAGAGGCGCGACGCCCATGGCGCGGCCGCGGTCGGGGCAGGCGCGCAGGGAGACGATGGGGATGCCGAGCGCGGAGGCTTCCTGCTGCACGCCGCCGCTGTCGGCGATGACGAGGCGGGCGCGGCGCAGCACGTTGACAAACAACTGATGGGGGAGAGGGAGGGTTTGGCGGATGCGCTCGACGCGGGCGAGGATTTGGCGCGCGGGCTCCATGAGGTGCGGGTTGAGGTGGTTGGGATAGATGATCTGGAGGTCCGGCTCTTCGTCGGCGAGGCGCTTGAGGGCGTGGCAGATGCGGAACGAGGCGTCGGCGTGGTTTTCGCGGCGGACGACGGCGACGAGCGCGATGGGGCGGCGCCAGTCGATCCCCCGCAATTCCGGGTCGTCGACGCTGGGATCGCCGGCCAGTTTCTCGGCGAGCGCGTCGAGGCCGGGGTCGCCGACGACTTCGATCTTGGAATCCTCGACGCCTTCGCGCAGGAGGTTCTGACGCGCCTCGTCCGTCGGCGCGAGATGGAACGCCGCCGCCGCGGAGATTATCTTGCGGAAGGTTTCTTCGGGGAAGGGAAGCCCGGGACGCGTGCCGCGCAGGCCGGCCTCCAGGTGGGCGAAGGGAATCCGCGTCGCATGCGCCGCCAGCGCCGAGGCGACGCTCGATGCCGAATCCCCGACGATGACGATCCCGCGCGGGGCAATGTGGTGAATCGCGCTATCCAATTTTGGCAGGGCGCGGCCGATCAACTCCGGGATCTGCTGGCGCGGCTCCATGACTTCGAGGTTGAACGCCAGTTGGACGCCTTCGATCTCGACGATCTGGTCGAACATCATGGCGTGCTGGCCGGTCGCGCCGACTCGCGCGCGGATTTTGGGGTGGCGTGTTTCGAGCGCGCGCAGGACGGGGATCGCCTTGATCGCCTCGGCGCGCGTGCCCAGGAGAAAGAGCAATGGAGGAGAAGGCATGGATGTATCCCTGGCCACGGACCAAAGGCATCGTTCACCACGAAAGCAGAATAATACAGGGCAGAATAATGAAAACCTCACTGCATTTTCATTATTATGCCACCAGTTATTCTGCTCTTTGGTTACCGCCCCGGGCCGTATTTCGCCTGAAACGCCGTCTTGTCGTAGGCCGCGGCCAGGGCGACCTCGTAGGAGACGATGCCGCGTTTGTAGAGATGGCCCAACGAGTAATTCATCGGCACCATGTGCACGTCGGCGCCGGTCTGGATGGCCGAGGAGATCTGCGGCACTTTGCCCTCGCGGATCATGTTCTTGACCGCGCGCGTGCAAACCAACACCTCGCGCGCCGCGACCCGCCCGCGCTTGCCGTGCAGAGGCAGCAACTGCTGCGAGATGATGCCTTCGAGGCTGGCCGCCAGTTGCGCGCGGATCTGCGACTGGTTGTGCAGCGGGAAGGCGTCGACGATGCGGCTGACGGTCTGCGGCGCCTCGCCCGTGTGCAGCGTCGAGAAGGTCAGGTGTCCCGTCTCGGCGAGCGTCAGCGCCGTCTGGATCGTCTCCAGATCGCGCATCTCGCCGATGAGGATGACGTCGGGGTCTTGCCGGAACGAATGCCGCAGGGCCATGTCGAAGCTCAGCGTGTCAAGATCGACCTCGCGCTGCGAGACCATCGCCATCTTGTTTTCGTACAGGTATTCGATCGGGTCTTCAATGGTGAGAATGTGGCAGCGGCGATGCTGGTTGATGTGGTCGATCATCGCCGCCAGCGTCGTCGTCTTGCCGCAGCCGGTCGGGCCGGTCACCAGCACCAGGCCCTTGCTGAGTTGCGTGAAATGGTAACACGCCCGCGGCAGGTAGATGTCCTTCATCGACGGGATGTGGTCGGGGATGATGCGGAACGCGGCGCAAAACGCCCCGCGCTGCCGAAACAGGTTGATGCGCATGCGGCAGACGCCGGCGAGCGTGGTCGACAGGTCGAGTTCGCGGTAGGAGAGGAAACTCTCGAATTGGTCCGGCTTGAGCGTCTCGCGGAAGTGCTGCGTCAGCTCCGCGTCGGTGAGCGTGACGCTGGTCTCCTCGTATAGTTCGCCGTCGATGCGGAAGCGCGGATGGCCGCCCGCCTGAAGGTGCAAGTCGGAGGCCTGCTCTTCGACGGCGTGGCGGAGAAGCGCGTTGATCTTCTGGACGGCCGGCATCTCAGGCGCCTCGGCGGGCGCCACGGAGGCAACGGTGGCGGAGCGCGCGGGCGGGACCTTCTCCATCATGACATCGCTCCCTATCATAGACAGCGCCTCACGATAGCGATTCCGCGCAAACGTGCAACGCAAAAAACGGCGGACATGCGCCTGCGCGCGCTCATGCGCTGAAGATCCCGCGCAACCCCTCCTCGAACGAACGCGGCCGATAGCCCAAGTCGCGCTCCGCGGGCCCATTGTCCACGTGGGGCGCATGGCGCACCCCATATACATTATCGGCAGTCACCGGCGGATTCTTCATGGCCAGACCGAGCCCCCAGGCCAACGCCAGGCAAAGGGGAAGCGGAACGTGCAGGAGCCGCTTGCGCCGGCCGCGCGCCGCCAGGATGGATCGAATCATCGCATTGAACTCCATCGCATCCGCGCCGCCGAGGTCGTATTCTTTCCGAATCGCCGCCGGGGTCGACAGGCACCGCAGCGCCGCCCAGGCCACGTCGCCCACGTGCACGGGCCGCTGCTCGTAGCGCCCGTCGCCGAGGACCGGCACGACGGGGAACTTCTCCGTGAACTCCACCACTTTGCCGAAGACGCTTCCGAGGCCCGGCCCATAAATCAGGCCTGGTTTGAGAATTGTCCAATCCTAGTTCGACTCGCGCTCCCGCTGGTCGGCTTCGTTTTTCGTTGGACCGTATTCGCTGGGGTTCCGTGTCGTGGCGGAGTGCGACCTGTTCTGGATGAAGCGCCTGAGGCCGGCGCGGTAGCATGCTTGAGCGATGCCGGGTCGCCCAGGTCGCCCAGGACGATTTCGTCGCGGGCCAACCGCAGGCGGCGCAGATCGCTCGTCGCGCGCGCGAGTCCACGCACTGCCATGCCCCGCGCTTTGGCCAGGCTGGCGATGGCGGAGCCGAGAAATCCGGATGCGCCAGTCACGAGCAACATAGGCCATGACCATACGGATGGCGCTTCGGGTCGGCAAGAGCGAAAAGCGCAAATAACTGTAGCGCGAGTCAAGCCGGTTTGCCATCGTGAACGGACATTTGATGCGTTGAGGACGCCGACCAACGCCCCTCGACAGAGCTGGGAACCGCATGTGCAGGCGGCCCGCGCGGCGCGATGCGGGAAGCCAACTCTACCAAGGTTGCAGACTAGGTGACTGTCCCCCTGTCCAAAGCCCGTTGCATGGCGCGGCGCTGGCGAGCGGTCGCTTGCCTGGGCTTGTTCTGCGGATCCTTCCTCCTCATCTCGTACAAGGACTACGGCAAAGGCGTCTTTTATTATGATGAAGGCTACAACTTGCTCGAGGCGCGCTTTGTCTATCAAGCGGCCGAACGCGTTGCCAGTTACAGCCTTCTACGAGCGCGGGAAGGAGGCGCCGCCCCGTCGTTCCGCGACTACATCAAGGAACGCGGCAAGCCTGGCGGATTGTATCCGTTCTTTGGCAAACCGTTGCATACACTGATTCTGGCCGCCGGGCTGGCGCTGAGCGGCGGGCGAGCGTGGGGGCCATCCGCCGTGATGGCGTTGTTGAGCGCGGGGGTGGTTGTCCTGACCTTCCTTCTCGGATGCAAACTTGGCGGAAGCCGTTTGGGATTCGCCGCCGCGCTGTTGCTGGGCGGCAGCGCGTACTTTCTTAACTATGCGCGCCTGGCCTTGGCGGAAATGGATTCCGCGTTCTTCTATATGCTGGCGGCGTTGGTCTATTTGCCGGCGGCTTTTTCGCGGTCGCTGACAACGCCTACACGCCGCCTTTTCAGCGCGGGTCTCCTGGCCGGCCTCGCGTTCGCCGCGAATTATCGCTGGTTCTGGATTCCATTGGTTTTCGCGGCGATGGAAGCGCAGCGGGGTTGGGCGATGCGCGGGCACACAACCTCGAAGAGCGCGGCCGTTACGCATGGCGCGCGCATGGGCGTTCTGTTAGGTGGTTTTCTTCTGGTTTTGTTGATCTTCGAGATTCCCTATGCGGCGGCGGCGGTCTATTTCAAGCGGGTCGGATTGACTCTGCCATTCATGACGTACTTCCAGCAAGTCTTTCACATGTATTTCCTGCAACCCACCAGCCGGAAGTCATTTGATTGGGCCGGGGTCCAGACCTATGTGTATCTCCTGTGGAAGCTTCAGCACGGGCTGGTGGTTGCTTTCCTTATTGTCGGGCTTCTCACATGTCTCCGGCGGGGGCGCGCGCCGGGCCGTGTGTGGCTGTGCCTCAATACTCTGGCCCCACTTGTGTTTTATAGCTTCTATACCTTCAGATTCGCCCGCTTCCTGAGTCTAAGCCTGCCTTTCCTCGCTCTGATGGAAGCGCGCGGGCTTGCGTATGTGTGCGGGCGTCCGGGACGCGCCCGCTTGGGCCGAAAATGGCGGAGAAGCGCGTGGCTCATTGCGCTTGTCGCGCTATTAGCGGTGGAACTCTGGACCGCCCGGGCGATCTTCTCGTTGACCAGTCCATACGCGGCGGTTCAGCGCGACCTTGCGCAACTCGGCGAAACGAAGTATCTAAGCACCGAAGTCTTCATCAGCCGCTGGGAGGCGGGAAACGCCAACGTCGAATTCCCGCCGAAATCGTGGGAGGAACTCCGGGAGCTGGCGGGCAAGGGGTATCATTATGTGATGATCGGTCCGCTGGCGCGCTATTGGGGGCCGATGGAAAGCCTCGAATGGCTTGAAAAGACCGAGGCGCCAGTGAAGACGTATCCCAATCCCTCCGGCGGATACTTTCTCTATCGCTTCGAGCACAATCGCGATTTTCACAAGACTCTTGCCGGCGTCGGTTTTGAGAGGCCCGGCACGGTGCGGCTCTATCGGCTGCCGTTCTGAAAGGCAATGCAGCCCGGCCTTGCCAAGGCCGGCTTGAACGCGCTCCGCCGGAACCGGCCGGTCACATACCCGGAGAAGATCGAAATCAACATGCGCCGTCGCAAATCCCGATCCCGGCCCCATGCGCGAGAAGACGCGCGGAGCGCCGTCCCGCGGACTCCGTATGAAAACCCCATTCCGCGCGGCGTCTGGTTGATTACAGCGCTCGCCTTCTTGCTGCGCGTGCCGGACCTGGGGCGCAACGGCCTGTGGCTCGACGAGGTGTATGTTCACAACGACACGCTCCGCCCTTTTTGGCACAACCTGCAATTCGGGTCCTTTCACTTCGTTCACTTCTTGATTCTTAAGCCCTTCCTCTTTCTGCACGATTCGCCGTTCTTTCTGCGCCTGCCTTCGGCCCTGAGCGGAGTGCTGGCCGTCCCGCTTATGTATCTGGCCGTTCGGCGCCTTCTCGGAGGCGGCGTGGCCGGCGGCGCGGCGCTGCTGCTCGCCGTGTCCCCGTTCGCCGTTCACTATTCCCACGACGCGAACTATTACAGTAATGAGATTCTGCTATGCGTGTGCGCTCTGTATTTTCTTCTTCGCTTCCGATCGACGCATTCATGGTTGAACGTTTTGTTTATGGCGTTGTGCTCCGGCTTGGTGTTCTTCGTTCATCCGGTGGTGGCGATCTTCCTGGCTTGCCTTTGGGGTTCGTGGGGCCTGACTCTGATCGAGACGCCGGCGCTTCGCCGATCCATGCTCGAGGCGCCTGCCCGCGTCAGGCGGTCGGCCCGGTCCGCGGTCGTCGGCGCGGTTGGGATTATCGCGATGGGAGTCGGCGCGTACTGGCTTGGCCCCCGGATGTTTCACATTCTCCTTAACTTCCTCCACGGCATCTCGCCCGGCAGCACGCCGTTTGGGGTCGAGCGCTCGTACGCCTTTGTGTTCGGCTACTTCCGGCAGTTTGGCCCGGCGTTTGGAGTGGAGAATGCGTGGGCCTCGGCGCTGACGTATCTTTGCTTTGGGCTATTTGCGATGGGCTGCGCGTCGTCTGTTCGAAGGGGTTGGGGGATTGGCGCGCTTTTGTGTCTGCCCTTTATAGCAAGTTTCATTCTGGTCTTTAACATCAAATTCGCCCGGTACTTCCATATACGCTATTTCAGCTATCTTGTGCCATTGTATCTCATCGGAATCGCCGAAGGAATCCACTTCATCGCGCACGTTTGCAACGCCCGGATCGCGCTCGGCAAGCGCCTTTCGCCGGAGATTCTGACACGCTGGGGGGCCTTTTCCTTGGCGGCGGCGATGACCCCCCAACTATGGTCCTTTTTCGCGGTCCACGGCGGCAACTGGGACGATGCCTTTCGAATCGCAAGGGAGAGGGCGGATACACGCAGCGTTTTTGCCTATACGAATTTCGCGGAAGAGGAAATGGCGGACTACACATTTCCGCGTTTTGGGTTCGATCCGCATCAGGGGCGCCGCCTCGGCGAACCCTCGCGGCAAAGCGGCCTGTTCACGCATCTGTTCAAAGAGTGGGCGTTCCGCTATCCGGACGTCTGGTGGATTCATAGTTGGACGACGATTAACCCCGGCCCGATCCTCAATTGGGCGCGTAAGAACATGGAGCTCGTGTGCGACGCGCCGTCGGCCCTGGAGCCGGTCAATGAGATCGAATTATACCATTGGCCGTACGCCGGCCGGTTTGTGCTCTCGCGCAAGGTGATGACTTATATGCCGGCGCAGGAAGTCACATTGCGCGAACCCGGGTGGAGTGAGACGATTTACTTCGATCAAGCAAGCTCCTATGTGCTGGGGCTTCGCTTGAATCGGCCTCCCCAGGGCTCTTGGCGGCTGGCGCTGCAAGTCGATGGGCAGGAAGTATGCGCCGCAAAGGGAGAGGGGGGCGGAACCGCGGAAGCCTCGGTGGGGCCGTTTGCCGCGGAAGCCGGGCCGCGGAAGCTGCATCTGCTCGCCTCGGAAGGCGCCGCTTCGGACGCGCCCCCGTTGTCCATGAAGGAGGCGCGCATAGCGGCCAGTCAGGGCGAAGCCGGCTTTCATATTGGCGCGTGGGACGTGGAAGACTTTTATCCAAGCGAGTGGGTCTGGTCGCGCATGGTCCAGGGCAGCGACGCGCTCGTGCTGAAGCGCAAGACGTTTGCCCAGTACTCGTTCGACCTTGAACGGGCGGCCGACTATGAGATCGGCATCGAGGCCTTGAACGATCAACCCGGGCCGGTGCTGTTGGAATGCGCCATAGACGGAGAGCCGCAGGGCATCCTGGCGTATGCGCGGAACGACAACTCGTGGGAGGAGCAGAAATTCCCGGCGCCGCTTGCCGAGGGCCGCCATCGCCTTGCGCTATCGTTTCTGAACGAAAACGAGAGTGTCTCCGCTTCTCTCCCCCCTGAGAAGGATCGCAACGCCGTGATTCGGGACATTGCTATTCGTCCGCGAAAAGCGGCCGAGGCCGTGCAAGACGACCGGATGGCCACGCCCTCGCGGCTTTCGCGGATGATTCCGTTAACCGCGGCCCCAAACGCGAAAAGCCTTGCTCCTGGGTGGCAGGTGGCTCCGATGAAACCCTATGAACCGGTTCGAGGGCCAGATGGGCAAGGCGTCGCGATTCGCTTCACCATGCAGCGGGACGACCGAGCAGTGTTTCTGGCCAGCCCGCCGCAGCCGGTTCCGCCGAACGGCATTGTCTATTACTCGGCGATGGTCCGCGCCCAGGATCTGAAGAATCATTCGGCGAATCTTATGACCGTCTTCGCGGGCGAGTCGGGCAAGCCGTTGGAAAACGGATCCAAGTGGGTGAATGCCGAAGGAATCACGGGCACGACGGACTGGGTGCGGATCGTCGAATTCATCAAGGCGCCTTCCGCCGCGCGCCATTTTCTTGCGGCGTTCTCCTCATATCCGAACTCCAATCGCTCTTACTTGCGGACGGGCTACGTGGATTTTGCCGATCTGCGAATCCACGAGGTATCTATGGCCGCGGACAAGGCGGGACAAAAGCAATGAGGGCCGGTCAGGGAATAGCGGATACGTTCGGAGTGAGGCCAATTAGGCGTTGACAATGGAGCCGTGGCAATTAACGGTTAAAGCCGTCACTCCGAACTGCGCGGTTGTCTTTACTTACTTCGCCACCCTCTCCGCCTTGCTGGAGCGCAGCGATTTCTCCAGCGCTTCGAGAACCTGAACCGATTTCAGGATTTCCTCATGCTCCAGAGGCTCTTGGCGCGTCCGGAACATCCGCACGATGATCTTGAGAGCGGTCAGGAACGGGTTCTTATCCCGGGCCAGATTGGAATACACAATATCCGGCTCTCCAAGGGCGACGATGCCGAAACTCTTGCGTCCTTCCTTGATGAAATGCAGAGAAGCCACCAGGCCGCTTGGGTATAGCAGCTGGCCGACGGCGCCGTTCGCGTTCCTCACGGCACGCGCCGCGGCGACATCGTAGCCAAATGCCCGAAGCGCCATTTCCACTTGGTGGACGCCATAGAAATATATCCCGCCGTACGGGCTTCGCGGATCGCACGGACCGCATGTGACTCCAGCATGAATCTTGCCGAGTTTCCTCAGCCGTTCCGCGAACTGAGTGAAACTGCGCTGCAGGGGCATAATGCTGAAAGACGTGACGGGAGTTCCGCGCCAGCGCGCCAGCGCGAGAAACTCGCAGCCTTCTTTGGCGCGATAACAGAAGGGCTTGTCCACGAAGGTGGGAATGCCCTTCTCGACAAACGGGCGCGCGGCCGGAAGGTGATGTTTGGCGTGGCGGTGATTGACGACCACGGCGTCGATCTTGCCCAGCATCTCCGCGGGGCGGCGGACGATATTGGGTATCCGTCCCAGCTCCGCGGCTTTGGCGGCGAACTCGGGCGTTTCGCCCCAAACATACTCCACGGCGATGCCGGGCAGGCTCTTGTCGACATTGATCGTCTTGGCGAAATTGACGGTATGTGAGTTTTCCGCGCCCACGATGCCGATTCGCAGAGCCATCTCAGTTCTCCCACCGCCTTGGGAATGTTATCGAAGCCCTAATCCAATCTGGGAAGCTACCTCCCGCATGCCCATGATGGCATCCGTAATGAGTTCCGTCAGATCGGCGCCGAGCATCTCCGCGCCCTTGGCGATGATCTCGCGATTGGCGCCGGCGGCGAAGGCCTTCATCTTCCACTTCTTCTTCACGCTGGCGGCTTCGAGATCCATGACGCTCTTCGACGGCCGCACCAGCGCGCAGGCGGCGACCAGGCCGGTCAGTTCGTCGATGGCGTAGAGCGTCTTCTCCAGATCGGTCGTCGGCTCCTCGGCGGAGCAGATGCCCCACCCATGCGACACGGCGGCGCGGACGATCCATTGCGGCCAGCCGCGCTGCTCCAGAATCTCCCGCGTCTTGGAGCAGTGCCGCTCGGGAAACTTCTCGTAATCGAGATCGTGGATCAAGCCGACGAGGCCCCATTCCTCTTCATTCCGACCGCGTTTGCGCGCGATATGGCGCATCACGGCCTCCACGGCCAGCGCATGATTGACCAATGCGGGATTGTCGTTGAATTCCTTCAACAGAGCCAACGCGTCTTCGCGAGTGGGCATAGGGCCTTCCATCCGTTTCGGCTCCCGAGAGGGTTCGTGCTTGACGGGACAGCGTAGAATGACATAAACCGCGCTGTCAAGCATGGTCGCGGGCCATGCTTGCAACTCATGTCATGGCCATGGAGCGCGCGCATGAACCTCGAACTGCTCAAGGAATTGACCGAAGCTACCGGAGTGCCGAGTCGCGAAGAGCGCGTGCGCTCGATCGTGGCGCGGGAGCTGAAGCCGCTGTGCGACGAGGTCAGCATCGACGCGCTCGGCAACGTCATCGGCCACAAGAAGGGCAATGGGCTGCGGCTGATGCTGGCGGCCCACATGGACGAGATCGGTTTTCTCGTCAACCACGTCGAGGACGAAGGCTTCCTGCGCATCGATCCGGTCGGCGGATTCGACCCGAAGACGCTCATTGCGCAGCGGGTGACGGTCCATACGGACTCCGGCGATCTGCCCGGCATCATCGGGACAAAGCCGGTGCACATCCTGACCGACGAGGAGAGGAAGAAGCCGGTGGAGCTGTCCGCGCTCTTCGTCGATCTGGGGCTGCCCGCCGACAAGGTCAAGAAGAAGGTTCGCCTCGGCGACTTCGTCACATTGGAGCAGGACTTCAAGCAAGTTGGCGACCTGGTCTCCTGCAAGGCGATGGACGATCGCGTCGGCGTGTTCGTGATGATTGAGGCGCTGCGAAAACTCAAGCGCCCCAAGGCCGACATCTACGCGGTGGCCACGGTGCAGGAGGAAGTCGGGCTGCGCGGGGCCAAGGCCTCGGCATTCACCATCCATCCGGACGTGGGCATCGCGCTTGACGTGACGGTGGCGTCCGATGTCCCCGGCGCGAAGAAGCAGGAGCACTGCACGCGCCTGGGCGGCGGCGCGGCGATCAAGATCCGCGATTCCTCGTCGATCGCGCATCCAAAGATCGTGCGCGCGCTGCGCGGTTTGGCGGAGAAGAAAAAGATCCCGCATCAGATGGAGATTCTCTCACGCGGCGGCACGGACGCCGGGCCAATGCAATTGGAGCGCGGCGGCGCGGCGGTCGGCGCCATCTCCATTCCCACGCGCTACCTGCACTCGGTGGTCGAGGCGGCGCACCGGAAAGACATCCAGGCGTGCGTGGATCTGTTGGCGGCGTTTATCGAAATTGCGCATGAGGTGGATTATTCATTGTAGAGTATGGAGTCCCGGGAACTCATTAAGCCGCCGCGAATTCATGTCCCTGGCGGCGGGGGGAGCGGCGGCCATGACGCTGCCGCAATTTCTCGGCCAGGTTTTGGCGGCCGCGGGTGAAGACAGGCCCAACGTGCTCGTCCTCCAACCCGACCAGCACCGCGGAACCATGATGGGCTGCATGGGCGACAAGCAGGCCATCACCCCGAACCTGGATCGCATGGCCGGCGAAGGCATCCTCTTTCGCAATTGCGTGAGCTCGAGTCCGGTGTGTTGCCCGTTCCGCGCCTCCATGCAGACGGGCCTGTATCCTCACAAGCACGGCGTTCTTTCGAACGACAAGTATCGCCTCGACCCGTCGCATCCGACGTTCGCCGAGATGTTCGAGAAGGCCGGCTACAAGACGGGCTATATCGGCAAATGGCACCTCGATGGCGGGCTCCCGAAGAAGGAGGGAGGCGAGGGAGTGACGCCGAAAGCGGTGGGCGGCTTTGTTCCCCCCGAACGGCGGCGCGGCTACCAGGAGTGGAACGGCTACGAGAAATCGCACGAGTATTTTGAAGTGTGGACCTATAATGAAGAGGGCAAGAAGATCCGCGTGCAAGGATATGATTGGGAGCCGACGTGGTTCACCGACAAGGCCCTGGATTTCGCCAAGCGCCACAGCGAGGCGAAAGAGCCATGGCTATATTATGTCGCGTATGGGCCGCCGCATGTTCCCGAGGAATGCCTTCCGAAGTATCTGAATATGTTTCCGCCCGAGAAGTTCGAATTGCCGCCGGACGTGAAGGCGGCGTTCACCGGCCAAGAGGAGGCCATGGCGCGCAAGGAGTTTCAGATGTATTACGCGCTGGTGACCGCGATCGACACGGAGGTCGGGCGGCTGCTGGAGGGGTTGAAGCAGCTCGGCGTCGACAACAATACGATCATATTATATACAAGCGATCACGGAGACGTTCTTGGCAGCCATGTGGGCGGCAAGGCAGGGAAGGGGAAGCCGGCCGCCAAAGGCAAGTCGAGCGGCGAGGGCGAATCGGACGCCGGGTACGAAGGCGAGAGCAAGTTTCGCGGCAAAGCGAAGCCGTACGCCAACGCGTTCCGCACCCCGCTGATCGTCCATTGGCCGAAAAAGATCAAGGCCGGCCAGGTCTGCGACGCGCTAGTCAGCGGAGTCGATCTGCCGGTGACGCTGTTGGATCTGGCGGGAGCGCCTCCGATTCCCGGCGCGCAGGGGGTCAGCGTGGCGCCGTGGTGTCTGACCGGGAACGGGCCGAAGCGCGAGGGGATTTGGATCGGGCTGGGGAGTTGGCGCGCGGTGTGGGATGGGCGCTATGTATACTCGCCCGCGCCGTTCAACATTTTATATGACCATGACTCCGATCCGTGCGAAGTGAAGAATCTTCTCGGCGATCCGGCCAGCCAGGCGGAACAGCAGCGGCTCCACGCGCTGCTGACGAGATTGGCTCGTGAGGTCGAAGACCCGCTGGCGCCCGAGTTGGATAAGATGGCCACGGGAGGCGGGGGACAGTCCGCCCCGGCGGGAACGGAGAAGCCGGCGAAGCCCGGCAAGAAGAAGCCGGCCTCAGGCAAGAAAGCCAAAGCGTAAGCGGACGGTCCGCTCGCCGAGCGGGCCAGGAGCTCCGAGATTGGAACGCTGTTGAGATATTTTTCGGACTAATAAGGCGCGCGCCGCCAAGCCGCCCTCGGCGAGGTCGGCGTCCTTTTTGCCGTGCGTCAGACGTGGCGCCATCCAAGCATCATGATCGTATTGCGGCGTGAGGAGAGGAATAGTGAAACGACTGACTTCGCGCGAACGAATGCTGCGCACGTTGCGCCGAGAGCCGGTGGACTGCGTGCCAGCGACTCCCGACACATCGAACATGATTCCCGCGCGGCTGACGGGCAAGCCGTTCTGGGATATCTACCTCTACCAGAATCCCCCGTTGTGGAAGGCATATATCCACTGCGCCAAACACTTCAATTTCGAAGGATGGGTCAACGCGCACCTGGCCTTCCCGGACGAGGCGCCGAAGAACAACCCCTGGCGCCCGGCCATCGTTGAACGCACCGATGAACGCATTGCGACGCAGCGTTACAGAGCCGACCAGGGACGGATGATTTGGGAAGACTGCGTGACGGTCTATCCGCGCGACAACCCGCCGACGAGCGACATCCGCCCAATCTCGAAGATTGGGCTGCCTGACATCCCGGAGAAGTGGGAGCCGCTCGAAGGCGTCAAGGAGTGGCCGGAGGGCGAGGACCTCTTTGAACTGATCGCGGCCGAGATGGGAGACCAGGGCGTCGTCGGGGTGAACTGCGGCGGCACGGTGGTCGTCAGCAAGGAGGAGGGTATTTTCGAGTACTTCGATCACCCCGAGGTCGTCCGCGAACGAGCCCGGAATCGCTTGAGACTGGCGGAGGAGCGCTTCGAGCGCATCGCCCGCATGAAACGCAAGCCCGACTTCATTGCTTGCGGCGGGTCCGGCACGCTCATTTGGCAGAATCCGGCCATGGTGCGCGAACTGGCGTTGCCCATCGTCAAGCGTGTCACCGCGCTGGCCAAAGCGATCGGCGTCCCCACGCATATTCATTCCTGCGGCCCCGAGCGGGCGCTGGTGGAGATGTGCGCTCTGGAAACTGATCTGACCGCCATTGATCCGCTGGAGGTGCCGCCGATGGGCGATTGCGATCTGGCGGATCTGAAGAAGAGATTTGGCGCCAAGTTAGTGCTGAAAGGAAACTTACATACCACACAAGTGATGCTGCATGGGACGCCCGAAGACGTGGTCGCCGCTTCGAAAAGAGCCATCGACGACGCGGCGGCCGGCGGCGGCTTTGTCCTATCTACCGGCGATCAATGCGGCCGCGACACGCCGGATGAGAATCTGTATGCATTGATCGAAACCGCGCGGACGTATGGGAGATACTAAACTATAATTCGCGACGGGCGCGAAGGAACGCGGAGAGCCGCTGGTTGTATCTTCGTGCAGTGGCGCTTCCGCGTCATGATGCAAGGAGTTCTTCTGGGAGATCCGAAGGGTCCCTTACACGCTCGGAAGATGAGTCACGCCACGTCCCAGGCGAACACGTGCGCGCGGTCGGCGCCCCAGGTTGTCTCGGGGATGAAACGCACGGCGCGCGTCTCCACTGCGCACGCTGCACGAACGAGACGCTGATAGTTGTTGTCCTGGCGCACGACGACTTTCCATGCGCCGGCGCCGTCGAGCGCTTCAACGCGGAAGGCGCGCACGAGCGTTTTGGGAGGCGCCACCAGCGGGGCGTTCAACGGATACGAGGGCGGCACGTGCTTCTCCCGGCGGTTCAGGTCGCTATCAAAGACGAAACGCAGGCGGCGCACCTGGCGCGGCGCCTCGAATCGATACTCGACCCAGGAGTCCAACGAGCCGCTCCACCCGTTGTCGTCTTTGCCGATGAGGCGGTCGAGACCGTTGCGCAACGGCTCGGGGGCGCCTTCGGACGCCGAGAGCCTGGCGTCTCGCGTTAACTCGGGAATCGGCCGCGGATGCCAGGGCAGCCAGCAATCGTCGTCCATGAGCGTTTGCTGCAATTCGCGCAGACGCTTCTCATACACCCCGCGCGGGGAAAGCAAATTACGGACGGCGATGGCGGCGGCGGTTCCCGCGGCCTGCCCCAGCACGGCGCAGGTGGCCATGACGCGCGAGGCGCTCATGGCCGCATGGGTGACGCTGATGTTCCGGCCCGCGCAGAACAGGTTCTAGACGTTGCGGGAATACAGCGAACGATAGGGGAGGCCGAAGGGCGAGGGCGCGGGATGGAAAATCGTCGGCTTGCCCGGCCAGCGGATGCCGCCCGGATGATGATCGTCCATCGTCCAGCCCCCGTAGGCGACGAGGTCGTCGAAACGGCCTTCGGCGCGCACGTCGTTTTGCGTCGCCATGTAGTCGCCGACGTAGCGGCGACTCTCACGCTTTCCCGGGAGGAAGCCGAGCCAGTCGAGCGTCCAGTTCGCCGCGTCCTGTTGCGGACAGCGGTTCTTGACGTGGTCCCACACGCCGAATGCGACCTTGAGCAACTCGTCGCGGATTCCTTCGGTGTCATGAATCGAATCTTGTTCGCCACCGAGTTCGATCCACCAATAGAAGTTCGATTTGCGCACGTCGTGCGAACGGTGGGGCAGGTCGTCGCAGGTCGGGTACTTGTGGGCCCATCGCGGCGGGATGTACGTGTGAGGCCGATTCGTTTCCCGCGGCAGAATCAAACAGCTCATGCCCATCGTCTTGCGATCGGCCTCGGCCGGTTCGATGTCTTCGCCGAATTCGCTCGCCGCCTCGCGGCCGACGCGGAACTCGGCGCCGGAGAGAGGGGCCAGCACGCTGTCGCCCGAGCAATCGGCGAACAGTTTCGCCTCGACCGTGTGCCAGGTCTGCGCGGTCGTCTGCCAGCCGCGGATTGAGACAATCCGAGGGCCGTTCATGCGCAGATCACAACACGAGCAGTTCAGGATCAGCGTCAGGTTGTCCTGAAAGCGCGCGGCTTCATGGAGCACGCTGTCCCAGATCGAGTAGTTGCGCGTGGGATTTCGATACAGATTCTCGAGGAGCATCTCCTCCAGCAGGCCCGTTTCCCGGTTGTTGGCCCCGTGCGCGCCGCCGATGTGCAGGCGCACCTCGGACGACGCGTTGCCTCCAAGCACGGGCCGGTCGTGCATCAGGGCGACTTTGGCCCCGTGGCGCGCGGCGGCGATGGCGGCGCACAGGCCGGCCAGCCCTCCGCCGACGACGCAGAAGTCGACCACGTGGCGGATTTCGGGGAACGGAGAGGGTTTCACGGCAATCGCCTCGCTTGGTGTCAGAGAGTTCAGGAAGGATGGCCGTACCAGTGACGCAGGCTTTCCAGCCTGTGATCTTAGGCATCCCGCGTTATTCGGCCATTCACAGGCTGGAAAGCCTGCGCCACTGCGACGGCTCCACTTCATGGCTTGACCCCAACGCCTCCATCGCCCGCCCCAACACGGCGGTGACCATGCCGGCGTTGTTGTCGCGCCCGTGGCCGCGTGCGATGGCGCTGACGCTGCGGGCCGAGCAGCCGTGCTCGCGCCCGTCGGGAAAGGCCTCGCGCGCCAGCCGGAAATGCGTCCGCGCCAAGTCCACCGCGCGGGCCGCCAGTTGCTCGTCGCCGGCGATCTCCGCCGCCACGGCCAGCAGGATTGGATTGCGCCGCCGCGGCGCGCCGTCCTCCATCCAGTTGGGCATGTCGGCGCGCTTGCCAATGCCCGGCGGCCGGCGCTCGCGTTTCTTCACGGGTTCCAGAGTTAGTTCCATGAAACCGAACGGATCAAGGCGCTCCACCGCCTCATGGATCAACCGGTCATAACGGTGGTCTCCGGCGGCCCGGCGATACACGCCGAGAATATCCGCCGCCGGGCCGGCGTCGGGATCGTTGAGTTGAGTCGCAATCACATCGAGCAACCGTTCGGCGGCGGCCCGAAACCGCGGCTCGTCGCATAGCCCCCACAACCGCAGAAGCGCGTTGATCGCTCCGGAGGCGAGAAAGTTCTCGGCGCGATCGACCTGTGTTTCGAGCCGAATTTGGCCGACCGTCCGCCGATACGGATCGCGTTCCCCGCCGTCGCCCGGCTGGTGGAACACGGCGCCGTCCGCCGTCAAACCCGCTGGCAAGTCGCTCGAAGCAAGAATCGCCTCCGCCCACCGCGACGCGTGGAGGCGGGCCAGATCCAGGTAGCGCGCCTCCCCGGTCATCTCGTGCGCCAGCAACGCGATGTTCACGCAGCGGAAGTGATCGGGGACATTGACAGCCGCAACCGGATCGAGTTTCACCCCGTCCGTTCCAAAGTAGAACGAGCGAAACAGCCCCGTCTTCCAGTCGAACCACGGCGGAATCTCCGGGGCCCAGTTGCCGAAATGCTCGGCGGCGTCGAGCAATTGCCGCGTCGTTTCCGGGTCGGCCGGATCAAGGCGCCACAGCGTTCCGAGGAAGAGTTCAAAATGCTCCGTGCCGTGATGCGCTTCCTGCATCGTCCAATAGCCGTGGCGCCATCGGCCTTCGGCCTCGAACCGGGCGTTGATTCTGTGGCGCAGATCCTTCATGAACCCCAACGGACGCACATCATCGGACGCGCGCATGGATACGGGCCACGAAATGGTGTATGTCGCCTGGTCGTGCACGTTCGTCGCCGGGGCGTCGCCATGCTTGTCGATGCAGGCCAGAATCCATTCGCGCAGATCCGCGAGGAAGAGCTGACAGGCCTCAGAAAGAGACGCTGAGTTTTGAACAGGGCACGAGAGCATCGGGCGACGCCTTTGGGGGTTGGGCCAATTCAGCCAAAGAGCGGGGCGAAAGGTCAAGGGATGTCAAACCGGTCGCCCAGAAACGGCGCAAATGAGCGACGGGAGTCTCGCCCTCGCAATGACCGCGTTCTTCCCGACGCGCGGATTCGGCTCCGCTTTCCTCCTCGACATCGGAGCGCGGGGCTGATAATCACAACCTGCGTCAACCCTTCAGACCCAATACGCCCATAGGAGGTCTTTCGATGATCCACGCTTCTAAACGTTTTTCTTGGCCTCGCCGCTCCATCCTGCTCGCGGTTGCGTTGGCCTTTGCGCTGACCGCCTTCAGCGCCGCCGCGCCGGCCAAGGGCAAGGCGAAGGGCGCGGCCAAAGGGGCGGCCAAGGCCGCGGTCGCAAGCCAGTCCGCGAGCCAATCCGCGAGCCGGCCGGCGAAAAAGTATCCCAACACGCCAACCGGTCCGCTCAAGCCCACGACCGAGCAGTTGGTCCCCGCCGACACGCTCGCCAAAGACAAGACCGGCACGCTGTTGGTCCTGCACACCAACGACATCCACGACATCATCAAGGACCCGGCGGGCAATACGCTGGGCGGCATGGCCTACCTCGCCGGCTACGATGAATCGGTGCGCGCCAAGCGGCCGGACACCCTGATCCTCAACGCCGGCGACATGCTGCAAAAGGGCGACAAGATGTCCGTCGTCTCCAAGGGCGAAGCGGCCTACCTCGCGCTGGGCGCCATCGGCTGCGATTGCACCGTGCCGGGCAATCACGATTTTTTCTATGGCATGGATGCGCTGCGCAGAAACGCGAAAGTCAGCGGCGTGCCGATGATCTGCGCCAGCGTGGTCTACGAGGACACCGGCGAGCCGGCGTTCCCCGAGACGCTGATCAAGCAGGTCGGCGACGTCAAAGTCGGCCTCATCGGCGCGACGGTCCCTCGCGGCGGGATCGTGGAGAACGGGCGCAAGATCCGCACGATGGACATGACCGAGGCGGGCAAACGCGTCGGCGAACTGGCGCGCAAAATGGACCCCGAAGTCGATCTGACCATTGTGGTCTACCACGCGGGGCTGGGGCCGGGCTTGACTGTGGCCGGCATGGCGCCGACGGTGGACGTGGTCGTCTGCGGCCACGCCAACGAGGTCACCGAGAAGCCGGAAAAGGCCAAAACCGGCGCCCTCGTGGTCGAAGTCGGGCGCGCGGGCCAGTGGGTCGGCTCGCTGGACATGGT
Source organism: Candidatus Sumerlaeota bacterium (assembly GCA_026398515.1). Taxonomy (GTDB): domain Bacteria; phylum Sumerlaeota; class Sumerlaeia; order JAPLSS01; family JAPLSS01; genus JAPLSS01. Next base: position 22,542 of record JAPLSS010000490.1, read on the forward strand.
GGTGGACAAGACCCAGAAGAAGA
>JAPLSS010000668.1 GCA_026398515.1 Candidatus Sumerlaeota bacterium
TGGCCCTTCGTGGGCCAGCGCCAGCGTCGAGACCGGGCAATCGGCGATCCCGTGCGCCATTTTAGCGATGATGTCGGCCGTGGCCGGGGCGACGATCATCAGATCCGCCCAGCGCGCGTCGGCGATGTGGTCCATCTCCCAGGCGCTTTCGCGCGCGAAGAGATCGACGGTGGCCGGCCGGCCGCAAATCGCTTCGAACGTGAGCGGGGCGACGAACTTCGCGGCCGAAGGCGTCATCGTCACGCGCACGGCGGCGCCGGCCTGGCGCAGGCGCGAGCACAATTCGACCGCGCGGTACGCGGCGATCCCGCCGGTCACGGCCACCACGACGTGGCGGCCCGCGAGGTCGGCGCCGGACAAAGGAAATGGCGAATCAGCACCCACGCGTCATCCAGTCCCGAACTCTCAGTCTGCTCCGAAAATCGGGGGTATGGAGTCCCGCCTTTAGGCGGAATGCCCCAAACCGAACCGCGGCGAGGAATGTGAGATTCCGCCTGAAGGCGGGACTCCATACTCCCGATTGCCACTCACGTCTTCTGAATCGTCAATCGCGAAGCCCGCATGCGCTCCACGTGAATGATATTCTCCACGCCGCGGATGGCGTCCTCCAGGTGTTCATTGACCACCACGTAGTCGTATTGCGACCAGAATTGGATTTCCGTGGCGGCGTTGTGCAGGCGCAGGCGAATGGCGTCTTCCGAATCCGATTGGCGCGCGCGCAGGCGCTCCTCCAGCGCGTTCATCGACGGAGGCATGACGAAGATCAAGACGGTCTGCGGCAGGGCGCGGCGCAGTTCGAGGCCGCCCTGGACGTCGACGTCGAGAAGGATGTCGAGGCCCTCGCCCAGCAGTCGCTCCACGAGGGCGCGCGGCGTGCCGTAGAGATGGCCGTGGACCTCGGCCCATTCCAGGAAGAAGCCCTCTTTGATCCGCTTCTCGAATTCTTCGCGCGGAATGAAGTAGTAGTCCTTGCCCTCGACTTCGGCGGCGCGCTTCGGGCGGCTGGTGGCGGAGATCGAGTAGCTCAGGTTGTCGACGCGCTCCATGACGCCGCGCAACACCGAGGACTTCCCGCCGCCCGACGGCGCCGAGACGACGATCAGCATCCCCTTGCGTTTGAACGAAAATCGCATCAGAGGCCTTTTCCGCTCCTCAACCCACGCGCCGCGGCCGCGAAACCGGGGCCGAACGCGAAGGCGCTTCGCGCCCCCGGACAGGCGTTCGCGGACGGCGGGGGACAGGAGAAATAGAGTGACGCGCCAGGCGCGCGTGTTCGATCGGATGCGGGGGGCGGCGCGGCGCGAGATTGACGGGCGGGACGCAAGAGGCGTGGGACGCGTCGTCGGTCCACGTTAACTCGAGCGGGGCAGCTCGTCATTCCAGGACCTCGTTCAGGCGCTTGACGAGGTCGTCCCGCGAACTGGCGCCTTGCTCCATCCCGGCGATCTCCGCCTGCAACTCCTGAATCTGCCGGTCCTTCTCCTGCAGCAGCTGGTCCTTCTGCTGGAGTTGGATGAGTTGTTCGCGGATGACCTCGTTCTTCTCGGCGATCTTTTCCTGAACCCGCTGGATGATCTCTTCGTTCGATAGATCCGCCATGGCCGTCGATCCTTTGGTGGGGCTTGTCGTTCGCCGCAAACGCAGACCAACAATCCGAAGCCATTTACGGAAGCGGGGCCAAAAGTGTCAAGCCGATTCGGGCGGGGCGCGTCGGGGAGTTGTCGCAATCGCGCGGGCGTTGTTCGTGGCCATTCCTGCAAGAACAAGTTTCGGACGCGCCCGGCCAAACGAGTCCTCCGCGATTCTCGTTGACACGGTGGACGATTGCGCTAAAAAACGCATTTCATCGCTTGGCGATATGGGCGCTGACGTTCCATGGGACATGCGGAGGGAGCACACGGATGACCACGCAAGAAGAGAAGAGGGGAAAACGCGTTCGGGGGTTCACGTTGATCGAGCTGCTGATCGTCGTGGCGATCATCGCGATCCTGGCGGCCATCGCCGTCCCGAACTTCCTGGAGGCGCAGGTGCGCGCCAAGGTCTCGCGAGTGAAGAACGACGAGCGGACCATGGCCACGGCCATCGAGGCTTACTCCGTGGACTGGAACCGCCCGGCGCTGGGCATCGTTGAATGGGATGACCCGAAATGCGTAGCCTGGGTTTACGATCCTCCAGCTCCCAACTATTGGATGAGAGACCTGCACGCGCAGTCCAAACTCACAACTCCCGTGGCCTACTTGACCTCGATACTCCAAGACCCGTTCACCGCGAACCGGCCGGAGAAGGACGGCCGAAAGACCTATGTCTACCACTCGTACCTGTGCACAGGATGGCCGAAGAACAACACGTACAGGAAAACTCATAACCTCGGCTACGACTGGGCGGTGATGAGTCGTGGTCCAGAAGCGCATCAGAGCGCGGGAATCCATGCGGTTCTCCAAGGCAACGGCGTTGTCTATGATCCCTCCAACGGCACGGTCTCCGTGGGGGCGATCATCCGGACCAACATGGGCATCTTCAACGGCGACCCGGGCCACTAAGGCTTGGGGGCGCGAACTCAAGCGGCTCCATTTCCCTCGTTGCGGGGAGCCTCGCCTGCCACCCCCGCAATTGACAGTCCGTCTCCCATCCGCCACAATCGCCGCACATTCTTCACCCATTCTCGCTCGCCACAGGAGAGTTGCCGATGAACGTCCTAGTCATCGTTGTCGACACCTTGCGCTGGGACCACCTCGCGCACAACAAGCGGAAGCCCGTTCGCACGCCGAACCTCGACCGCCTGGCCAAGCGCGCCACGATCTTCGACCGCGCGATCATCAATTCGTTCCCCACCGTGCCGCAGCGCATGGACTGTTTCACGGGCCGCGTCTGCTTCCCCAAGTACGACTGGGAGAAGATGCCGGCGGAATACACGACGCTGACCGAGGCGCTGGCCCAGGCCGGCTATTTCACGGCCACCGTCGCCGATACGACCAATTTCGTTCGCGCCGACATCACCCGCGGCATGCACGAGATTCACGTCACGAACCAGCCGCCGGCCGATCGCCCGAAGCCGGAGGACATGCCTTTCCCCGTCCCGCCCGAGCACATCCGGCAGGGCGGCAAGCAGCGCCAGCGGCAGATGGCCGACATGGCCCACTTCCAGCACGAAGGCGACTGGTGGGTCGCGCGGACGATGAAGCGCGCCGCCGATTGGCTGCAGGACAACGCCAAGCGCGAGAAGTGGCTCCTGTGGGTCGACACCTTCGAGGTCCACGAGGTCTGGCACACGCCGCAATACTATGTCGACCTCTACGACCCGGGCTACGAGGGGCTCGACTACGATTTCCCCAATTACGGCTACACCGACATCTATACGAAGCCGCAGCTCAAGCACCTGTGGGCGCACTACGCCGCCGAAGTCACGCTGACCGACCGCTGGATCGGCCACCTGCTCGATCAGCTCGACGCCATGAGCCTGTGGGACTCGACGATGGTCGTCCTGACCTCAGACCACGGCATGTACATCGGCGAGCACAATCGCACGGGCAAGCACACGGTCAAAGGCTACGCCGACCCGTGGCCGCTGTATGAGGAGGTCTCTCATATTCCGCTGCTCGTGTGGATTCCGGGACTGAAGAAGGCGAAGAAGCGCGTCAAAGCGTTGGCCCAGCCGGCGGACCTGATGCCGACGATTCTGGAGGCG
>JAPLSS010000390.1 GCA_026398515.1 Candidatus Sumerlaeota bacterium
AACAGACCGGCCGACGCCATTTTCCCGCGCGTTGCCAGATCGTCGGCGGCGGCGAGAAAGAGCGGCAATTCTGGCGGTATTGAAGTCGCTTACGGGCGAACGCAGCGCGGGTGTTCCAGAAGTGCTCCCGGTGAACCCGCAGCAGATGCCTTGATGGTGGGCGGGTTATCGAGCCGCGATCCGACAGATCGAGCCCGTTCCGGAAGTCTGAGCTTGTGGGACGCTTCCCAGACACTCTCCTCTTGTCCCCCGCCGGCATTCCTGGCGCACCCGGGTGTTCCAGGCGAATCATCAGGACGCCGCTGCCGGATAAAACCGGCGGCGCACCTCGGCGCCGGCGCCTACCCGCTCCACCTGCCCCGAGGCGTCCAGCATGGTCGCGATGCGCGCCACCGCTTCCTGGCAGCGTTCGCGGTATTTCGGAATCTGGGGCGCATCCGAACGGGGCTCGCGGCTCCAGTACGAGACCGCCGAACGCAAGGCCTCCACCGTTTCGCGCAGGACCGCGTCATCCGCCGCGGGAAACGTGTGCCGCTCCAGCAATAGCTTCATGGCGTGCCGCGCCGCGGTGTAGCGGGAGATCTCGTCGGCATCGGTGGCGGCGCGCCCCACGCGCCACCACGCGACCAACATGGCGGCGACAAAAAGCAGGATAAGCCTTCGGCCAGTTTGCATACGAGATAAGCTATGACGTTTACCATGAAACGGTCCCTCACGTTCTTTCTGCTTCCCGTGATCTGCTCCGCGCAACTGATCGACCTCGCCTCCTCGCCGCATGCGAAGGTGCGCGGCGCGCCCGTCTCCGCGGTGAAAATCGATCCGGGCTTCTGGACGCCGCGAATGGCCGCCAACGTGGAGCGCAGCCTGCCGGCGCTACTGCGCCTGATGGAGGAAAACAGCTGGATCGACAACTTCCGTCGCCTGGGAGCCGGCAAGCCCGTGCCGCGCTAAGGCCCGCAGTATGCCGATTCCGACGTCTACAAGTGGATGGAAGCCGCGGCCCTGGCGCTGGCTTCCGGCGACCGGCCCGAACTGCGCCGCGCGCTCGATGACCTCATCGCTACCGTGCTCGCGGCACAGGAGCCCTCCGGTTACCTGAACACCTATTATGTGGAGGAGAACCTGCCGCGCCGCTGGAACGAAATGCAGACCTCGCACGAGCTCTACTGCCTCGGGCACCTGTTGCAGGCGGGCATCGCCTGTTACTGCGCAACCGGCAATCGCCGCCTGCTGGACGGCGGCATTCGGTTCGCGAACCAAGTGGTCGAGACCTTCGGGCGCGCTCTTCGACCCGCGCTCGTCGGCCATCCCGAACTCGAAATGGCCATGGTGGAGTTGTACCGCACCACGCGCGACCGCCGCTATCTCGATTTCACCGGCTACCTGCTCGAAGGCGACGACCGTCACCCGCTTTCCGAAAAGGTTCGCACTACCGACTCGGAGTACGTCTTCGGCTTCATGGGCCGGCCCTTCCTTTCCCGCACGCACATGGAGATGCACGCGGTGCAGGCGCTCTATGCGGTCTCGGGAGCCACGGACTACTACCTGGAGACCGGCGAGGCCGCGTACCGCCGCACGCTCGAGACGCTGTGGCGCGACCTCGTGCCCGCCAAGATGTACCTGACGGGCGGCGTAGGTTCGCGCGTGAAGGGCGAAGCCATCGGCGATGCCTGGGAACTGCCCAACCGCGACGCCTACGCGGAAAGCTGCGCGGCCATCGCCAACGTGATGTGGAACTGGCGCATGCTCGCCGCCACCGGGGATGCGCGCCACGCCGACGCGCTCGAACGCGCGCTTTACAACAACGTGAACTCGGGCATGTCGCTCTCCGGCACGCTGTACTGTTACCGCAATCCGCTCGAATACGACGGCGGGCCGATTCGCAATCCGCACGGCGAGCGGCGCATCCGTTTCCCCTGGCTGAAGACCGCCTGCTGCCCGCCGAACCTGGAGCGCACGTTCGCCGGTCTCCCGGGGCTCCTATACGGCATGAGCCGCGCAGGCGTGTGGGTGCACCTCTTCCACGGCTCCACGCTGAATGCGAAGCTGGACGATGGCACGCCGTTCCGGCTTTTGCAGAAGACGGAGTACCCATGGCAGGGAGAC
>JAPLSS010000427.1 GCA_026398515.1 Candidatus Sumerlaeota bacterium
GGCGCTTGCGCCGCCTGCTTGATCGGCCACGCGCATGCGCACGACGGCGCTTTGCATGCGGTCGAGGAGATCGGCGGCGCTCTCGGCCTCCTTCTTCTTCGAGGGGTCCAACTCCTGAAACCTCTGCGCGCAGATTTCGAAATACAGCAAATTGCCGCGCAACCCCGTCCGCGGGTTCTCCGACAGCTCCCGCGCTTCCTTCAGCGCCTCGGCGTGCGAGCCCATTTCCGCGTACGCCCAGGTCAGCCAGTAGCGGACCTCCAAGTCGTTCAGCCGGCGCCCGGCGTCCGTGCGCAACGTGTCGATCAACAGCGGGAGATTCCCGGCCTGCCAGTCGCGCAGCAGGCGCTGGGTCTCCACCTCGCCCCACTGGGCGTCCTTCGTCCCGGAACTGGCCTGTTGAATGCAGCAGGCGATGTAGCAGGCCAGCGCCGGGTAGTCGTTCGGCCGCTGCGGGCAATACGACCAGAGCCGCCCCAGCGCGTCGTTGTAGCGCCCGGCTTTCCAGTCCTCGATGGCCTTGTCGCAGTAAGCCTTGCGGATGTTCTCGACGGTCGCGTTGTACTGCGTGACTTGCGAATTGCGTTGATCGAGAGAGGCTTCGACCTGCTCGTTGTGCTTCTTCCACTGGGCCAGGAGGTTCTGATCGACTTCGCGGAAGCGCGTGTGGCGGTAAATGGAGAAGAAGCCCCACCCCTCGCCCTCGCGCCAGCCATGCTTGTTCGCGTTGGCGGCGCCGCCGTAACCGTGCACGTCATCCGGGGAACGCATCAGGAATTGAGCGCCGCTGAACTCGTAGGCGCCCGTGGCCACCAGGTTCGCCGCCGGCACGTAGCCGATGACGCCGAACAGCCAGTCGATGCCGTCGCGCGGGAAGCCGGTCAGCGCGTACAGCGGGACGTTCCACCAGTAATGGGTCTTGGGCGGGTCGTTCAGATCGTAGAGCATTTGCCCTTCGATGGTGGAAACGCCCGGCCTCTTCTCGTGGCCGGGAAACGCGTACTGTGGCGCCTGGACGAAACTGGGCGGCGCCAGCGGGTTGTTCGCCGGGGCATTCTCCAGCAGGAACGGGACCTCGCTGAACGGCGGGCGGTATGGGAGGGCCTTTTCCGTCTTAGCGGCGGATTTGCCAACGCCCTTGCCCAATGAAAACTGCGCGTGCGCGTGTTGGCGAGCCAGAAGAAGGAACGAAGCGGCCGCCCATACGATCGCGCGGTTGCGGGGTATCATGGGTGATCCTCTGTCTGAGAAGGAGTGCCAACTGTCGTCCTCGTGCTCGCGCTCGCGCTCGGCAGTTTATGAACTGCGACGACGGATCACGAGCACGAGGACGAGCACGAGCGCGAGCACGAAAAGACACGAACGTTCATCCCGGGGGCCCTTGGGAAAGGCGCACCGGCATCGAATACATGCGCACGGGAATGCCCCAGTCTTCCGTTCCGAAGATCCGCAGGCACAATTCCGCCTGATACGTCCCCGCCATCGGCAGCGGGACCTCCAGGAACCGTCCGATCATCCGATGCCGCCGGCCCGCCATCTTAAAGCGCGTGACCAGCGAGGCGACTTCCTGGCGGTCCGGCGCCACGATGCGTAAGCGTTGCTCGTACTCCTGGTTCTCGTCGCCCGACTGCCGTTGCCAGAGCGAGACGAAATCCGCGCGGCGCAGCATCGTCGGGAAACCGGGCGTCTGCAGCTCTTCGATGACCTCGAAGATGCTCAGCGAATTCGTCCGCGCGTCGACGCTGGTCGAATTCGAAGCGAGGAAAAACACCAGTTTCGGCATGGATCTCAATCCCGTAACAGCAGTCTGGCCCGCGGAATTCAACGGATCAAAGTCAGGATCATGGAGTCAGGATAATAAAGACATCCTGAAATTCATTAGTATCCCGACTCCATCATCCTGACTTGAGATTTCGTTCAGGCTCCCCGCGTTTCCTCTCTCATCCCCGCGATCTTTCCCCCGTCGGCTTCAATCGGGCCGCGGCCGCCTGGCTTTCAATCACTACATGGCGGCGAATCCCAGGCGCTTCAGCCACTCGTTCTGCAAATCCATCATCGCGCGTTTGTCTTTCGCCGTCGCGTGATCGTGTCCCAGCAAATGCAACAAGCCGTGCAGCAGGAGCAGGGCGACCTCGTTCTCCGCGCCGACGCCGCGATCGGCCGCCTGGCGCCGCGCCGTGTCCAGCGACACGACAATGTCGCCTAGAATTCCCTGGGATTCTTGCGGATTCTCGCCGCTTTCGGCAAGCGCAAAGGCGAGCACGTCCGTCGATCGGCCGATTCGGCGATACGCGCGGTTCAACGCGCGGATGCGCCGGTCGGAGGTGAATAGGACGCTGACTTCCGCCCCTTCCGGCGCCAGAGCCGCCAGCGGCTTCGCGAGCGCCGAGCGCCCAAACGCCGCCGGCGTCTTTGGCAGGCCGCCCCACTCGACGTCCTCGCAGCGGGCCAGGATCGTGCGCTTCCCCCGGCGGCTCATCGGCGCGCCCGCCTTGGCGCCCGCGCCGCCGCGGGTTGTTCGGGCGCGGCGTATTTGGCGACATTGATCAAGATGCCGACGGCGGCGCAATTGACCAGCATCGACGTGCCGCCATAGCTGATGAACGGCAGCGCCAGCCCCTTCGGCGGAAACCAGCCCAGCACCACCAGCAGATTCAGGCTCACGCTGAGCGCCAGCAGCGACGTGATCCCCGCCGCCAGGTAGCCGCCAAACGAGTCGGCGGCGTGGTGCGCGACGTAGGCGCCCAGCCCAATCAACGCCGCGAACGCGCAAATGATGATCAGGCAACGCACGAACCCCAACTCTTCGGCCACGATGGCGAAGATGAAGTCGGTGTGCGCCTCGGGCAGGGGAGAGCCCTGACTGCTCGTGGCGATGCCGCTTCCCCACAGGCCGCCCACGCCCGCGGCGATCACCGACTGGGACACCTGGTCGCCCGGCTGCGGACCATAGATGATGAACTTGATCCACTTGATCACGCGTTCCCATTGGTAGGGGTTTCGGCAAATGCTGGCCACGCCCAGCGCCGCCGCGCCCAGCCCCAGCGGCGCCAAATGACGGAGCCGCACTCCGGCGACGAACATCAGCAGGAGCGTGACCATGCCCAGGACCGCCGCCGCGCCCAAGTCCCGTTCAAACGCGATCAGCCCCGCGCACACGCCGGCGAACCCCAGCGGCGGAACCACGCCTTTCCAGAACGAATCCAAATGGCGGTCGCGCTTCACCAGCAGCCACGAGCCGAACACAATCATGGCGAGCTTGGCCACTTCCGAGGGCTGGAGGGTGAACACCCCCAGGTTCACCCAGCGCCGCGAGCCGTGCGAGGCGACGCCGATCGGCGACGGAAGATACACCAGGCACAGCAGCACGATCGTCACGCCCAGGATCGCCGGCGCGAGGGTCTTGAGTTTCTGATGATCGACGATGCTCATGACCAGCAGCAACGCCAACCCCAGGCCGGCGTAACTCGCCTGGCGCCACAGGTAGCGCGGATCGTGGAAGTCGAAGTCGCTGGCGTAGGCTTCAGGGTCCAGACGCCGCAGATGCGTCCGGCGATCGACCGCCGCCTTGTTCGCGCTGGAGCTGTAGACCATCGTCACCCCGATGCTGAGCAACCCCAGGGTCAGGGCCAGGAGAATCACGGGAATGCTGGAGCGGATCATCGGTTCTTAGCTCTCCTTCCGCAAGGCGTTCACCCGGGCGATGAAATCATCTCCTCGTTCTTCGTAGTTGCGATACTGGTCGAAACTGGCGCACGCCGGCGACAGCAGCACCACGTCCCCGGGCGCGGCGGAACGCGCCGCTTCCGGCACCGCCTCGGCCATGCCGGGGACTTCGACGGTCGGCGCGCGGCCCCAGGCGCGGCGGATCAGCGGCGCCGCCTCGCCGAAGACGATCAGTTTCTTGACGCGGCGGCAGACTTCGCCGGCGTAACGCTCGAACGGGCTGCCTTTGTCGCGCCCCCCCGCCAGCAGGATGATCGGCTCGCTGAAGCTTTGCAGCGCCTTCAGCACCGCGTCGACGTTCGTGGCCTTCGAATCGTTGTAATACGCCACCCCGTCGACCTCGGCCACGAACTGCAGGCGATGGCGCGCCGGCTGGACGCTGAGAACCGCCTGGCGCACGGCCTTGATCGGCAGCTTCAGAAAGCACGCCGCCGCGGCCGCCGCCAGGACATTCGACACGTTGTGCATGCCGGGCAGCGGGACCTCGTTGATCGAGCACAGGGCGTGCTCGCGCCCGGCCCCGACCATCAGCATGTCCTCGCTCAGATAGGCGCCCCGCTCCACCGGCCGGAACGTGGAGAAGGTCCAAGGCTGCGCGCGCGTCTCTTGCAGGAGCGCCAGGCAGCGCGCGTCGTCCTGGTTGACGATCAGCGCGTCCGATTCCGTCTGGTTGAGCGTGATGCGCGCCTTGGCCGCGGCGTAGGCGTCGATCGAGCCGCCGTAGCGGTCCAGATGGTCCGGCGTGATGTTCAGCACGATCGCCGCGACCGGGCGGAATTGATCGATGGCCTCCAGCTGAAAGCTGCTCACTTCGATTGACAGGACCGCGCCCGGTTTCCGGGCTTCCTCGGTCAACACGGCGGCGCACAGGGGATGGCCGATGTTGCCGGCTTCGAGCGTCGGCGCGCCGGCCGCGCGCAGAAAGTGCGCCACCAGGGTCGTGGTGGTGGTCTTCCCATTGGACCCGGTGATGGCCACGATCGCCGCCGGCGAGCAGGCGAATCCCAGCTCCAGTTCGCTGTAGACCGGGATGCTGCGCCGCCGCGCCTGTTGAATCAGCGCATGGGCCGCGGGAACGCCGGGGGAGAGGATGATCGCGTCCACGCCGTCGAGGTCCGCCGGCGAGGCCGGGCCGAACCAGGCGGGGACCGACAGTTCGTCGAACCGCCGGCGCGCCTCGGCGAATTGTTCCGCCGGCGCTTCGTCGCGCACGCGCGCTTCGCGCCCCAGGGCCCTCAGCAGTTCCACGGCGGCCACGCCGCTGCGCGCCGCGCCGAAGACCAGGTAGCGGCTTCCCCGAAGCGCGCGATAGTCGTCCCGTGAGAAGTAGTTCTGCATTTCCGGCTCCGCGAATGTCTTGCTGCGTCTTCTAGGTCGTATAGGTCCTATGCGCCCTACAGGTCCTATTTGGTTTCCCGTCACCGCAGCTTCAGCGTGCTCAGCCCCAGCATCGCCAGCAGGGCGGCCACGATCCAGAAGCGCGTGACGATCCGCGTCTCGTGCCATCCCAGCTTCTCGAAATGATGGTGAATGGGCGACATGAGAAACACGCGTTTTTTGCGCAACTTATACGAGGCCACCTGGATGATGACCGACAGCGCCTCGACCACGAAAATGCCGCCGATGATGACCAGCAAGACCTCTTCGCGAATCAGGACCGCCACCGTCCCAAGCAGGCCGCCGATGGTCAGCGACCCCACGTCGCCCATGAAGACTTGCGCCGGGTGCGCGTTGAACCACAGGAACCCCAGGCACGCGCCCACCAGCGCGCTCAGCACGACCACCAACTCGCCGGCCACGGGGACGGCGGGGATCAGGAGGTACGAGGAATAGATCGCGTTGCCGACGAAGTACGTCACCAGGCCGAACGCGATCGTGCAGATGATGGCGCAGCCGGCGGCCAACCCGTCCAATCCGTCCGTCAGGTTGACCGCGTTGCTCGACGCCGTGAGAACTACAACGACAAAAGGAATAAAGAGAAATCCCAGGTTCGGATAAATCATCTTAAAGAAGGGGACGGTCAGGAACGTGTTGCCGACGACGTTCGTCGGCGCGTAATGGATGCCCAGGTTGGCGTACTTCATGTACACCCCGAGAAGCAGGCCGATCAGGATCTGCCCGGCCAGTTTGACCCGCGCCGACAGTCCCTTGTGGTTCCGCTGCGAGACTTTCAGATAGTCGTCCAGGAATCCGAGTCCGCCGAAGCCGACGATCACGAAGATCGCGACCCACACGCAGGGGTTGCCCCAGTTGGCGAACAGCAGCACCGACAACAGGAGCGACCCATTGATCAGGATGCCGCCCATGGTCGGCGTGCCCTCTTTGACCCCGTGCATCTCGTGCAGGCTGACCGCGCCCTCGCCGGTCGATTTGCGGATTCGCTGCTCGTAGCCGATCCCGCGCAACCAGCGGATGACCGCCGGCCCGGCCGCGAGACTGACGACGAACGCCAGCCCCAGCGCCAACGCGCTGCGAAAACTGATGTAGCCCAGCAGGCGCAACGGCCCGCTATCCGCGGGCAGCGCCCGAGTCCACAATTCCAACAGCCAAGGAAACATCCCACCCTCCACAGAAATGGCGCTCGCGCGCTCGCGCAGCCATCCGGGCATCATCCACGGCGTCCACGGCCGCCCCGGCGTCCATCCCGCCCGTGTTCAGACTTGTTTCGCCAGCCTCTCCTTCAACGCCGCCGCCAATCGCTCGAACTTCATCCCCCGCGACGCTTTGATGAGAATCGCGTCGCCCGGGGCCAGCTCCGACAGCAAGGCGTTCACGGCGTCCTTCCCCTTGTCGAACCACGTCGCTTCGGCGCCGGCGGCG
>JAPLSS010000311.1 GCA_026398515.1 Candidatus Sumerlaeota bacterium
TGGTGAGCCTGCCGAACCCGCCGAAGGGGCCTGCCCTGAGCCTGCCTGTGGTGAGCCTGCCGAACCCGCCGAAGGGGCCTGCCCTGAGCCTGCCGAAGGGTTGATCTCGGCCTTGGCGTCGACGAACTTTTTGTCCTCGCCGGCGATCGTAAAGCCTTTCAGTTCGCCGCCGCGGGCTTCGAGTCCGCCGTCGGCGTGTTGGAACGTGAGGACCGCCTTGGCCCCGTCGAATTTCACGGCCTCATAAGTCGGCCCGCAGCACTCGATCTTCTCCCCATAGACCACGACGCGCGCCACGCGGGCCAGGCGCTCGCCGACCGGCTGCTTTTTCTTCGGGTGGATGTCGGTCTTGTCGCCGACGTCGATGGCCACGGCCATGCCGGTGTTCTTCAATTCGAGCGCCTTGGTTTGCGCCTCGCGAAACGCCGGCCAGGAGGCGCCGGGGCCGTAGCCGGGCAGTTGCACAAAGAGAAACGGGAAGTCGCCCTCGCCCCAGCCGCCGCGCCAGTTCTTGATCATTGCCGGGAAAAGCGTCTTGTACTGCTCGGGGTCGCCGGCGTTGGATTCGCCTTGGTACCAGATCGCCCCCTTGATGGCGTACGGCTGAAGCGGCGCGAGCATGCCGTTGTAATACGCCGAGGGACGCATGGGGTTCTCCGGCCCCATCGGGCCAAAGAGCAGGGGGAGCGGCCGCGCCGGCGGAGTCTTGCCCGCGGCCTTCGCCTGCTTGACCGACTCCTGCCATTCCTTGACCTTCTGATCATGCGCCGCCTTGGCCTGCGGGTATTTCTTCGCCGCCTCCTCGTAGGCGTCCAGCGCCTTCTTCATGATCGGGTCGCTGGCCAGCACGGCGCGGCTGGTCCACGACGTGGCGTTCGTCCCGCCGATGCACGATTCGATCAGCCCCACCGGGCGGTTGAGGGCCTTCTGCAACGCGCGGCCAAAGAAGTAGCCGGTGGCGGAGAAAGGCGCGACGGTCTTCGGCCCGGCTTCGGCCCACGCGCCCTTGACGTCCTTTTGCGGCTCGTCGGCCGCAGCCGCCGCCACCTTGAACAGGCGGATTTGCGGATTCTCGGAGGCGGCGAGCTCCTGTTGGGCGTTTTCGCAGGCGCCGACCTGAAGGGCCATGTTCGACTGGCCGCCGCAGACCCAGACCTCGCCGACCAGCACGTTGTGGACCGTGATCGTATTCTTTCCCGCGACCTTCATCTCGAAGGGTCCGCCGGCCTGGAGCGCCGCCAGTTCGACCTTCCACGCGCCGCCCCTGGCCGTCGCTTCGACTTTCTGCCCTTCGAACTCGACCGTGACTTTCTCGCCGTCGTCGGCCCAGCCCCAGAGGGGCACTTCCATTCCCTGTTGCAGAACCATGTTGTCGGAGAACAACGCCGGGAGTTTCACGTCGGCGCGCGCCGCGAAAGCAAGGGCGATCCATGCGAGTGTGGCAACGACGGTCTTCTTCATGTCGGTCTCCTTGGATGGTGTAACCCCCTATGTGGGGAAAGCGCGAACGCTTTGCCGCGGAGCGCGGAGTAGGGAGTCCCGCCTTCAGGCGGAATGCTCAATAGCCTGGATCGACGAAAATCGCAGCATTCCGCTTAAAGGCGGGACTCCATACTCCACGGCTCCATAGAACCATACTGGCTCGCGTTACGCTTCATTCCAATAACGCCTGATATTTTGCAGCCCAATCCGGCAGGCCAGCCTCGGGTCTTCGAGGCCTTCGAACTCCAGCGACAGATGGCCGTCGTAGCCCGACTTCTTGATCAGCTGGAGAATCTCTTTCAGGCGAATGTCTCCGTGGCCGGCGATGGCCGCCCTCCAGTAGTTGCCCGCCGGAGACTGCCGCCAGCCTTCGCCTGGATCGTCGCCCGCGCGCTTGCGGTGGAAATCCTTCACGTGGATGAACGAGGCGTAGGGCAGGTTCTTCTGCACCGCCGCGATCGGCTCCTCGTCGACGCAGACGAAATTGCCCACGTCGATCGTCGTGCGAAAGTTGGGCCGGTTCACTCCCAGGATCACGCGGCGCACGCGTTCGCCGGCCTGCACGTGCAGCCCGTGGTTCTCGATGCTGGTGGCGATGCCGAACGGCGCGGCGTAGTCGGCGATCTCGCGGCACGTCTCGACGATGAGCGGCAGGTCCCTGTCGAACTGCTCGGTCCCGCATTCTTCGGCGGGCCGATGCGCCACGTCGTGCCGAACGAAGCGGACGCCGAGTTTACGCGCCACATCGATCTGTTTCTTGACGCGCTCGACTTCGGCGCGGCGCTCGGCCGGGTCGTCCTGGACGAACCGGGCCGGGAAGATGAAGTCGGCGATTTCGATGCCGCGGCGCCCGGCGTGCCGGCGCAGGGCCTCGATGCCGGCGTCGCTCTTGTCGAATTCCTCGGCGTCGCTGAATTCGACGAACTCGCCCCCGTTGTCGGCGATCCAGTCGATGGCGAACGGAAACGAAAACTCGCCCGTCTTGCGCAGGCGCGACAGGCTGTACGTGCTCATGCCGATTTTGGCCATGTCAAGGATAGACCTCTTCGATTCGGAGTCGTGTTTCAATGACGGGCACATTCACTTGGAAGGCCCGGTGAATCTTCCGGGCCAAGTGCTCCCGGACTGGATCGGCACGGAACGATCTTAGATACTGCTGGTTTGGGGTTGCGTCTAACACTTTGCGCGTCTCGCGTTCCAGGTCATTTCGCGGGACGAGCAGGCGTCCGGCAAACTCGTCGGCGTCTTTCTCCAACCGGGATGAATACAAGTCGGCGCTGACTTCCCGGATCCGCTTGGCCCACTCGAGCACGCTCTGAACGCCGCTCTGAGGGATCCATTCCAGGATTTCGCGATGAAGCAACAGATGCCCCAGCTCGTGGGCCAGACTGAAGCGCAACCGGAAGTCCTGCGCCAGGTTGTTCGCCGGCGTGTAATCTACCCAGATCGTTGAGCAATCCATGGAGACGCAGGCTTCCTGAGCGCACAGGGCGCGCAGGCCTGGCAAGGGCGCAATGTCCAATCCGTAGCGTTCAATCGCCAGATCGATATCGACGGGGATCTTGTCCAGTCGCCAGTAGTCAAGCCGGAACTGGTCGGCCTTGGCGCGGATGACGTTCTGGGTCAGGCGATAGACGGGCAGCTTGTCATTTGGCCGGTTCATTCCGGGGGGTCGCCTCGTTGCGAATCAGATCGGCCAAGCGCATCAGTTCGTCTTCCGTTGGCTCGTCGCCGCGCAGCGAGCGAAAGACAACGGGGAGTTTGGCCACGAGACCGGCGTCGCACATGATGTCCTCGGGAATGCGACCAGACTGGGCGGCGGCAAGGTCAAAAAGTTGGCGTTTGAGGCGTTCGTTCGAAGCGATGCGCAGTTTGTGGGCGATATCGAGCAGCCGCTCCGAGGATTCCGGCGGACGCAAAACGCCACGCTCCATTTTGCTCCAGTTGCTGGGGTCTTCGCCGTGCTTCTGGCAGAAGGCGCGAAGCGAGAGATTCAAGGCCAGCCGGTGTTCGCGCACGAAGTCTGCAAAAATCGGGTCGTTCATGGCGGAGCCTTTCGGTTCGTGATTCTTCCATTGGGCGTGGTTAAGTCAATACCACACACAAAGAAGGTGTCAAGCAATTATTACTTGGGCCTTTCGCCGCGCCTGCGTATCCGGCCGCCAAATCTCCGCAAGGAAAGGAGCGCGCGATGCAATACGTCAACCTCGGACGCACGGGTCTGAAGGTCAGCCGCCTGTGCATTTCGGGGACGTTCTACTCAATGCCCCCGACCGCGGCGGCTCGTCGCCGGGATCGCCGGGATTCCGGCTCCTGAAGCTCGGCGTTTTGCTCGTCGAGAAACTCCGCTGGCGCGCGGCCTTTTCCATGGTCCCACATTAACGAAGTCTGTTCACGCTGGACAAACATTTTCGCCTGATCCGCAACCACGTTCCGCTGGAACTGCATTGAATTCGGGGACGGCGCATCGTTCCGCCGCCGCTCGACGCGCGTTCGCTTTCCCCGATAAGAAACTAATCAAGGGGAGGCGCCTTGATGCGACGGAGCGGCCAGTGAACCGAAGAATCCACCACGGAGACACGGAGACCCCGGAGAGAAGGGCCTGTGGGGCGTTGTTCTCCGTGGTCTTCGCGCCTCCGTGGCGATTCCTCTGTTGGCGGCTTCTGTTGGTTGCGGCTCCGCTGCTGTGACTCATGATCCGCCAGCCATCCGTCTGCTTTTCAGACAAGACGCGAAGGGGATGGGGGGATAAGGGAGGCGAGGAGATAGCAGGTTTGTTTTCTCCCCCTCTCTCCTTCCCTCTCCTGGTCCCCTTCAGGCGGTTCGGATCCCAGGGATCTGGGCCGAAGGGAAACACCCCTGCGCCGCTTGCTCCATCCGGGGGTCATTCTGATACAATTGCCCGTTTTCCCCCGCCCGCCCTGCCGCTTCCGTCCCCCGTTCCAATCCCCTGAAAAACCGCAACTTAGGCCTTAATTCGCCGCGGTTGCCTCTTGGGGAACGGACCTTGCATGAACCCTTGGGCACGACATACGTTTGCGCCGTAGCAAGATGGCTTGGTTATGAATCTGAAAGGAGGCTCTGGCAGAATGGGAGTTAAACCCCTTGCGGACCGCGTCCTCGTCGAGCGCATCGAGGACGAAGAGCAGAAATCGGTGGGCGGGATCATCATCCCCGACACCGCCAAAGAGAAGCCCCAGCAGGGCAAGGTGATCGCCGTGGGCCCAGGCAAAATGACCGATGACGGCAAGCGCATCGCCATGGAAGTCAAGCCTGGCCAGAAGGTGCTGTTCGGCAAGTATTCCGGCTCGGACATCAAAATCGACGGCAAAGAAATGCTGATCATGCGCGAAGACGACATCCTGGGCATCATCGACTGAGACGCCCCGGCCCCGTCCGCCGGCTTGCCTGGCGGGCCGGTCGAATCATCGCGGAAACTCAGCGCCATCCCAGCATCCTGAAGGAGGATTGAACGAACAATGGCGAAGCAACTGCTCTATAGCGAGGACGCGCGCGCGGCGATCATGCGCGGCGTGTCGAAGCTCGCCGCCGCGGTCAAGGTGACCCTGGGTCCCAAAGGCCGCAACGTTGTGTTGGACAAGAAATTCGGCGCGCCGACGGTGACCAAGGACGGCGTGACCGTGGCCAAGGAAATCGAACTCGAGGACCGCTACGAGAACATGGGCGCGCAGATGGTGCGCGAGGTCGCCAGCAAGACCTCCGACGTGGCCGGCGACGGCACCACCACCGCCACTGTGCTGGCCGAAGCGATTTACAAGGAAGGCATCCGCGTGGTGGCGGCCGGCGCCAACCCGATGGCCGTCAAGCGCGGGATCGACCAGGCCGTCGAGAAGGCCGTCGAGACGATCAAGGGCATGAGCGAGAAGACCGACGAACACGCGAAAATCGCCCAGGTCGCCTCCATTTCGGCCAACGGCGACACCTCGATCGGCAGCCTGATCGCCGACGCCATGGACAAGGTCGGCAAGGACGGCGTCATCACCGTAGAAGAAGCCAAGGGCATCGAGACCGAGCTGGAGCTGGTCGACGGCATGCAGTTCGACAAGGGCTATCAGTCGCCCTATTTCGTGACCAACGCCGAGAAGATGACCTGCGAATACGAGACCCCGTACATCCTCATCCACGACAAGAAGATCTCGTCGATGAAGGACCTGCTGCCGGTTCTCGAGAAGGTCGTCTCGGCGGGCAAGCCGATGCTGATCATCGCCGAGGAAATCGAAGGCGAGGCGCTGGCCACGTTGGTCGTCAACAAGATCCGCGGCACGCTCCAGTGCTGCGCGGTCAAGGCCCCGGGCTTTGGCGACCGGCGCAAGGCCATGCTCGAGGACATCGCCATTCTCACCGGCGGCAAGGTCATCAGCGAAGAGGCCGGCATGAAGCTCGAGAACACGCGCCTGGAAGACCTGGGCACGTGCGGCCGCGTCCTGGTGGAGAAGGAAAACACCACCGTCATCGACGGCCACGGCGCGGAGCAGGAGATCACCGGGCGCAAGGAGCAGATCAAGCGCCAGATCGACGAGACCACCAGCGACTACGACCGCGAGAAACTGCAGGAGCGCCTGGCGAAGCTGGCCGGCGGCGTGGCAGTCGTCAAGGTCGGCGCGGCCACCGAAGTCGAGATGAAAGAGAAGAAGGCCCGCGTCGAAGACGCGCTGCACGCGACCCGCGCCGCGGTCGAAGAGGGCATCGTGGCCGGCGGCGGCGTGGCCCTGATCCGCGCGCAGAAGTCGCTGGACGAGCTGAAGCTCGACGGCGACGCCAAGACCGGCGTCGAGATCGTCAAGCGCGCGCTGCTGGCCCCGACGCGCTCGATCGCCGACAACGCCGGCGCCGAAGGCTCGGTGGTGGTCGAACGGGTGAAGGGCTCGAAGGGCAACATGGGCTTCAACGCCGAAAGCTGCCAATTCGAAGACCTGGTCAAGGCCGGGGTCATCGACCCGACCAAGGTCGTCCGTTGCGCGTTGCAGAACGCCGCGTCGGTCGCCGGGCTGCTCATCACCACCGAGTGCCTGGTCACCGATCTGCCGGAAAAAGAGAGGCCGATGCCGGCGGGTCCGCCGTCGGACATGTACTAAGCCGCTGGGATGGGCGAAGACGAGTTCGCCCGCGGGCGGGATGCGGTTGGTTGAGGCGCAGCCGGAAAGCGCGGGGGAATGTTTGCCTGCCTTTCCGGCTGCGGCCTATGAAGGAAGACTATGCCGTCGCGTTTCTTCGTGCTCGTGCTCGGTCGTTGTCTTTGAATCTTAGAACCCAACCACCGAGCGCGAGCACGAGCACGACAGACGAAGAGGTGTTGCATGGGCCGTGTGATCGGCATCGATTTGGGCACGACCAATTCCTGCGTGGCCGTGATGGAAGGCGGCGAGCCGGTCGTCATTCCCAACGCCGAAGGCGCGCGCACCACCCCGTCGGTCGTCGCGTTCGCCAAGGGGGGCGAGCGCCTGGTCGGCATGGTCGCCAAGCGCCAGGCCATCACCAACCCGGAGAACACCGTCTTCAGCATCAAACGCTTCATGGGCCGGCGCTTCGGCGAGGTTCGCGACGAGGCCCGCAAGGTCCCCTATAAGGTCGAAGCGGCGGAGAACGGCGACGTAGTGGTGCGCATCGCCGACCGCATGTTTCCGCCGCCGGAGATCTCCGCCCGCATTCTCCAGAAAATGAGGCAGACCGCCGAAGACTACCTGGGCGCGAAGGTCGGCCAGGCGGTCGTCACCGTCCCCGCCTACTTCAACGACTCGCAACGCCAGGCCACCAAGGACGCCGGGCGCATCGCCGGGCTGGACGTCCTGCGCATCATCAACGAGCCGACCTCCGCCGCGCTGGCGTACGGCCTGGATAAGAAGGCCGATGAAACCATCGCGGTGTATGATTTCGGCGGCGGCACGTTCGACATCTCCATCCTGGAACTGTCGCAGGGCCTGTTCGAGGTCAAGAGCACCAACGGCGACACGCACCTCGGCGGCGACGACATCGACCAGCTGATCATCGACTGGCTGGCCGAGGAGTTCCTGCGCCAGGCGGGCATCGACTTGCGCCGGGACCAGATGGCCCTGCAGCGCCTGAAGGAAGCGGCCGAGAAGGCCAAGTGCGAACTGTCGGGCACCGTCGAATCCGAAATCAGCCTGCCGTTCATCACCGCCGACGCCTCGGGGCCGAAGCACCTGAACATGCGCCTGACGCGCTCGCAGCTGGAGCGCCTGATGACCTCCCTGGTCGAGCGCACCATCCGCCCGTGCGAGCGCGCGCTCGACGACGCGCGAATGACCCCAGACGATATTGATGAAATAGTTTTAGTCGGAGGCTCGACCCGCATCCCGCTCGTGCAGGGCATCGTGCGAAAGTTGTTTCAGAGAGAGCCGCACCGCGGGGTCAATCCCGATGAGGTGGTGGCCATCGGCGCGGCGATCCAGGGCGGGGTGCTGGCCGGCGACGTGCAGGACGTGCTGCTGCTCGACGTCACCCCGTTGAGCCTCGGCATCGAGACTCTCGGCGGGGTCTTCACCCGCCTGATCGAACGCAACACCACCATCCCCACGCGCAAGAGCGAGATCTTCTCGACCGCCGCCGACAACCAGCGCGCGGTCAGCATCCACGTCCTCCAGGGCGAGCGCGAAATGGCCGCCGACAACCGCACCCTCGGCCGCTTTGACCTG
This sequence comes from Candidatus Sumerlaeota bacterium, assembly GCA_026398515.1. Classification (GTDB taxonomy): domain Bacteria; phylum Sumerlaeota; class Sumerlaeia; order JAPLSS01; family JAPLSS01; genus JAPLSS01. The sequence goes on from JAPLSS010000311.1 coordinate 8,157, forward strand.
GTCGGCATCCCGCCGGCGCCGCGCGGAGTGCCCCAGGTCGAGGTCACCTTCGACATCGACGCCAACGGCATCGTCCACGTCGCCGCCAAGGATCTGGGCACGGGCAAGGAGCAGACGATCAAGATCGAAGCCTCCAGCGGCCTGACCGAGGCCGAGATCGAAAACATGGTCCGCGAGGCCAAGGACCACGCCGACGAGGACAAGCGCAAGAAGGACGAGGCCGCCGCGCGCAACCAGGCCCAGTCGCTCGCTTACCAAGTGGAACGGATGCTCAAGGACGGCGGCGCGGACCTCGCCGAAGCCGACCGCAAGGACGCCGAAGCGGCGATCGCCCGCGTGCGTTCCGCCGTCGAAGGCGGCCGGCCCGCCGAAGACGTCAAGGCCGCGGCCGACGAGCTGAACCGCGTCTCCCGCCGCCTCGCCGAGTCCCTCTATCAGAAAGCCTCGGCCGCGAGCCCGTCGAGCGGCGAACCCCAGCCCACCACCGAAGGGGCGGCGAAATCCGGCCCCGGCCCCGCCTCCGAAAACGTGGTCGACGTGGACTTCGAAGAGCAGAAGCAATAAGCCGTACCGGTTGTTATCCTGACTCCATGATTCTGACCTTTCTTCTCGCGGCGCCGAGAGCATTTGCAGAGCTGCACAAAGAATAAGGCAGGATAATAGGGGCAGGATAATACGACCGCACACCCGTCGGTATTATTCTGCTCCCATCATTCTGCCCCGTGGTTGTCGTCAATCGTTCTGCCCCCAAATCACCCTGCCTGTTGTCTCCCGCTCGATTCAGGCGGCGGTTAACGGCGTGATGCTCTCGATCTCCTCTTTGATGCTCTGCGCCGCGTCCCACAAATCCACGGCGCGCTGCGCGTTAAGCCAGAATTCCGGGGTGTTCCCGAAGAGCCGCGACAGCCGCAGCGCCATCGCCGGGCTGACCGCCCGACGCTCCAACAGCAATTCGTTCATCGTCTGCCGCGACACCCCCAGCGACTTGGCCAGACTCGACACCGTCAGCCCGTAATCCGGGAGGAAATCCTCGCGTAGGAATTCCCCGGGATGGGTCGGCCGCACTTTCCTTTTGCCGGTATTTGAAATGCTCATCGTTCGCCTCTCTAGTGATAGTCTGTAAGCTCCACGTCAAACGCGTCTCCGTCGATGAATCGAAAACAGATCCGCCACTGGTCGTTGACCGAGATGGAGTATTGCCCTTGTCGGTCGCGTCCCAGCTCGTGGAGGCGGTTGCTCGGGGGGACCCTCAAATCCGAAAGAGTCGTCGCCAGATTGACGGATTCCATCTTGCGCACCGCCCGTCTCCAAATCGCCGGAGGGAAGCGCTTCGACGCGTCCGTAAGAAAGAGATCCATGGTATGGCGGTCCGCGAACGTCTTGATCATGCGCCATAATGTAAGCTGTCACGTGACGCTTGTCAACCCCTTCGCGCGCTTCCGAATCGGCCTTTCCACACTGGCGAAGGAAAGTCGCCGAAATCCTCGCTTGACAGCTTCGTTTCGCAATCGAATGATCCGGCCCGTTGTGTGGTTCGATGTCGGTGTCAAGCGCACGAGCCCCATTTCCTCGCACGAGGTAATCGACTATTCGTGTAGTTGGTGTGATTCGCGGGCGACCTCGAAGTTGGTTCTCGGGAGCACGGGCGTCTTCACCCGCTATGGCTCCCGTAATTCAAGGGATCGCAAGGCAGTAATCGTGTTGATCAGTCGCTTCACCCGACGTGGGCTGATGGCACTGCCAGCGCGCCGTGGCGAGCGTCAGCATAGAATAGATGGGCGGAGCGCGACGCATGACTAAGACATTCCGGCTGGAAACCTTGGCGGACGCGGTGGAGATCGCCACCAAGTTGACGAAGAGTTGGTTCCGGGGACATTCACAAGCGGTGAACAGTCTTGTGCCTCGGTTATTCCGCCCGGAATACCAGAACCCTATCTTCCGCGCGTTTCGGCCGGATCTGGAAATGTCGACGATAGAGGCGTTCAAACGCCATGCCGCGATCGTCTCCGACTTGCCCCTTCCCGGGGAGTGTGATCGTTTTGAGTGGCTTTGCTTCATGCAGCACTATCGAACACCAACCCGACTCCTGGACTGGACCGAGAATGCCCTATTGCGGGCTCTGGGGTTTAGCGATAGACACCTGTTTCCTGACCTCGAAGGATTATCTCGCATGATCGTGTCGGACAACCGGGTGGTCGGCTATACGCCCCCGGATCCTCCACCGTGCTCGGGAGAGGAGCCCGAGCCAGAGGCGAAAGGCGACACTCCCCAGTCCGTCCTGCCTCGCAGATCAGCAAAGAACGCCTAGAGGCGTCACTACGAACGAGCAGTATAACCGCCCCGCGACACGGATCAGGCCGCCGCCTCATAGGGTTGCGCCGAGACGCCGGCCGGCTGGTAGGCGCCGGGAACAACGGCCGAGACCGCGGAAGACACCGAACACACGGAATGGGATTCGGGCAAGCCCAGGCAACCGCCCTTGTCACAGCCCGGACAGCGCCGGGGTCGCTTCGCGGTGCGCGGCGCGGAGCATGGCGTCGAAGGTGGCGAACTTGTAGAGTTCTCCGAGCGTGGGCAGGTTGAAGCAGGCTTCGTCGAAGAGTTCGGCGGTGGCGCCGGCGAGCATGGCCACCAAACCGACGTGCACGACGTCGGTGGCGCGCTCGCCCAGGACGTGCGCGCCGAGCAGCTTCATGTCCCCGCGGCGGAAGAGGAGTTTCAGGAACCCGCGCAGGTCGCCGATGATGCGGCCGCGAGCCGTATTCTGGTAGGACGCGCGGCCGACCACGTAGTCGACGCCCTGGCGCTGGAGCGACTCCTCGGTCTCGCCGACCGTGCCGACCTCGGGGATGGTGTAGATGCCGGTGGGCAGCAGGCGGGGCAGCTGGGAGGGGGTTTGGCCCGCGGCGTGTTGCACGGCCCGGCGCGCCTGCTCCATGCTGGTGGAGGCCAACGCGGGGGCGCCGATCGCGTCGCCCGCGGCATAGATGTGAGGAACGTTCGTGCGGTAGTGTTCGTCCACGGGGATGAACCCGTGCTCGCCGACCGCGACGCCCGCGGCGGGCAGGTTCAGATTCTCCACCCGGCATTTTCTCCCGGCGGCGATCAGCGCGGCGTCCACGGCCAGCGTCGCGCCCGACGCCAGGGTGAGATGGACTCCGCCCGGCTCGCCCGGCGCCCGCGCGTCGCAGGATTCCACCCGTTCCTTCCAATGGAACTCGATGCCGTCGCGCTCCATTTCGGCGGCCAGCGTTCGCGCCAGTTCGGCGTCGAGGAAGGGCAGGAGCCGGTCGCGGCCGTCGATCAGGTGAACCTTCGTTCCCAAGGCGGCGAACGTGCAGGCGTACTCGCTGCCGATCGTGCCCGCGCCGACCACCGCCAAGGTCTTCGGCAGACGGTCCAGGTGAAGGATCGTGTCGGAGTCATAGACCTCCTGGCCGAACGGGAAGATCGGCGGACGCACGGGCATCGAGCCGGTGGCGATGAGGATGTGCCGGCCGCGCAGCTGGACGTCCGCCTCCGGCCCGAGCGGCCGATGGCCGTCATGGCCCGTGTGGCGAGAGGTCACGGAAACGGTGTGAGGGTCCGCGAACGCCCCGACGCCACAGTAGACGTCGTCCTTGTAAGCCTCCAGGCGCTGCATGAACATCGCGTTCAGGCCTTCCTTGACGCGCTGCTCGTGGCGCAGGAAGTCCGCGACGCTCGCCTCGCGACGCAAGGACAGGTCCACGCCGTAGAGGGCGCGCGAGCGCATCCCCGACAGCGCCAGCGCCGTTTCGCGCAGCGTCTTGCTCGGCACGGTGCCCGTGTTGATGCCGGCGCCGCCGAGCTCGTGGTGGCTGTCGACGAGGGCGACCTTCTTTCCCAGGATGCTGGCGGCCGACGCCCCGAAGATGCCCGCCGGCCCTCCTCCGATGACAACTAAGTCGTATTCCTTCACGGCGTTCCGCATGGATCGCCTCCCTTCAGACACAACTTCTGGGCGGCGCGGGCGCTCCTTGTCAACCCCTCGGCGCCGCCCGATTGCCGCCTATTGCAATAGCGAGGCCAGAAATCGCCTTGCGACAGCTTCTTTGATTGAATGGCGGCATGAACCGCACCGCGCGGCTTCTCGGTTCGGCCTGCTCCAAGGCAAAAGCACAGAGCAGCAAAGCCGCAACCGAATGATCCGGCGGCGCGAATCCTTGGTGGCCGTGAATCGTCCTGCCCTTAATCGTCCTGCCGGTAGTGGCGCTGAGAGTCGGGACCTGCGCAGGCAGGACGATTAAGGGCAGGACGATTCCCCGAACGACCGATCCATCTCCCCAAGCGCTCCAATGAAAGGGCTTACAGACAGTCTCATGGGAATCTTCGCGAAAAGACAGGATTCGAGACCTTATACATCGCGGCGTAAATAATGGAACAGCGCGGCGTGGCGATGCCTTTGATTTGCAAGCCTTTTCGTGGCAGGCGCTGTTTCATTGTTTACGCCGCGATCGGTAGTACATCTCAACGGGCGCATCTCAGTTTTTTTGCGGAATGTTCTGCCCGCATGGGGAAACACCAGATTCCATCGGCCGCTTCGCCAGCTCCAACAGGAACGCAAGGACAGGACGGGGAACGCGCAACGAGCAGCGGACTTCTTACACAGGCTCTTGCAAAAAAACTGAGATGCGCCCCATCTCAACACAAAAGGGTGGTCAAATTCCGAACCGGCGCCGGTCGGAATCCAAGCCCCGAAGGGGCTTTGGCATGTAGCCGGGGGTGACCAAGCAGGCGGCGCTTGCGCCGCCGAGCGAAGGGAACCCCGGTCAGCGCGCGAAAGGTCGGAAGCCCCGAAGGGGGCGTCTGATCTCGCGGGGCCGGCCGTTCAGAGTTGGAGGATCGCGCCCTCCGACGCGGAGGATACGGCGCGGCGATAGAGGTCGAGAAAGCCGCCGGCGACCGCCGGCGGGCGAGGGCGCCACGCCGCGCGCCGGCGAGTCAGTTCGCTCTCGTCAATCAGAAGATCGAGTTTCCGCGCGGGGATGTCGATCTCGATTCGATCGCCGTCCCGCACGAGCGCGATCGGCCCGCCGACCGCCGCTTCCGGCGCCACGTGGCCGATGCACGGGCCGCGGGTGGCGCCGCTGTAGCGCCCGTCGGTGACCATCGCGACCGAATCGCCCAGCCCCATGCCGACCAGGATAGCGGCGGGGATCGACAGTTCGCGCATGCCCGGTCCGCCGCGCGGCCCTTCGTTGCGAATGACCAGGACCGACCCCGGCTTCACTTCGCGATGGAGAAGAACGTCGCGCGCCGCCTCTTCGGATTCGAGCACGATGGCCGGCCCCGTGTGGACGCGCATCGAGTCTGGCACGCCGCTCTGTTTCACCACCGCGCCTTCGGGGGCCAGACTGCCGCGCAAGACGGCCAACCCGCCCTCCGGCGCCAGCGGGTTGGACAAGCCGCGCACCACGTCGGGCGCGCGGTTCTCGACGTCGCGCAGGCGCTCGTCCAACGATTCGCCCCAGGCGGAAATGGCTTCACAGTGCAGCAGCGGCCGAAGCTCCTTGAGGACCGCGCGGACCCCGCCGGCGCGTTCGAAGTCCTCGAGGAAATACGGCGAGGATGGCTTGAAGTTGGCCAGGAGCGGCGTCTCGCGACTCAGCCGGTCGAAGTCATCGAGCGCAAGAGGCAGCCCCCGATCGCGAGCGAGCGCCAGGAAATGGAGGACCATGTTCGACGATCCGCCGACCGCCAAGCCGAGGCGGATCGCGTTCTCCAGGTTCGCCCGATCGACCACCTGGCGAAACCGCCGGCCCGCACGAACCGCCTCGACGACGCGCCGCCCGGCCTCGCGCGCCATCGCCGGAAGAGCGGGCGCGATGGCGG
>JAPLSS010000511.1 GCA_026398515.1 Candidatus Sumerlaeota bacterium
CGGAACGCCGCACACTCCATCCGACGCCTGGTCATATGTCCATAGCAGATCCGCGGGGACGTGGAGACTCGTGTGGGACGAGGAGATCTATGGCACGTGGCTCGTCCAGATCATCGTTTACCAGAACGGCGTGGGGTGGATTCAGACCGACGGCCCGAGCGGGACGTCGCTTTGGCACTTCCTGGACTACGGCGGCCTGGCCTACGACCCGGCGAAGGCCAGCTTCCTGGACGGGTGGGCCGACTTCACGTTGCCTCCCGGCGGCTCCTACGTCTTCTTCCTCAACTTCCGGGCGTGGGACGGCGTGACCGAAGGTCCGTTCGCCTTCGCGGAAACGTATTGAGCGGCGCCTCCGAACCGACCGCGGATTCCACCATACCGTCGAGGGCCGGATCGGCGCCGTCCATCGCTTCATCCCCCCAGGCAAGAAGAACCACCAAGCCGATGTCGAATCTTTCCACGAGCGCATCGAGTCCGAGTTCTTTGACCTCGAACCGTTCGCCGATCGACTCGACTTCTTCCACAAAGATTCCGCCTATCAGCTCTGGTGGAACAGCACTTCCTGGGCGCGCCCTATGTCATTGCATGCCGGCGGTTTCGCCTCTAACCTCTCGTGGTTGACCATACCGGCGGCATCGTCTGGGCGGCCCATTTCACTGGATCGCGAGTTGAGGCAACATGGCCGTGAGCAGAATTCACCATCTCCTCCGCAATCCGACGGCAAGAAGGATCGCCTTCGTCAATCTGGCTCTGGCCTTGTTGGTCGCCGGGGGGATGATGCCTCGCATTGGCCGTTCCCGGATCGACGTGGGATTGGACCTTGTGGAGGGAGAGGAACTCCCCGCTCCGGTCGATCTCGCGCCGACTCCGCCCGAGAAGTTCTTCGATCGGGACTATCGCTTCGATCTGATCGCCACCGGCGAGCGGAACCCGCGCTCCAAGGGCGCCGAGGTATGGCTGAATCAGTTCCCTCACCGCGATCGGCTTCAGCAAGATCCGCCCGATTCCTGGGTTGCGCGCGACGAGAACCTGATGGGGAGTCAAGCCGCCGTGCACTGGGACGGCCCGCTCTCGCCTCCGCTGATCGTGCTGGGCAAGCACGATTATTCCGGAATTGCCCGGCTGACCACGTCGGCTGGAGACGAGGTGATCGACTTGTTCGATCCGGACGGCGGCTGGGTCGTCAAACCCATTCCTCCCGCCGCTCCACGGAAAGAGTCGGCGAAGAAAACCGGGCCGTCTTCCCGTGCGAGCGGGGTGACCGTGGCGTGGGGCGATGCGGTCGATGAGCGAACGACGATGCGGCCGATCGACGACGAGGACGGCCCGGGAAAGGCCCTGTTCCGCTTCGAACTCATCGCCACCGGACTGAAGAACCAGGACTCCAAAGGCAAAGAAGTCTGGATCACCGATTTTCGCGAGTTGAGTTCCTTGAAACAGGACCCGCCCAATTCCTGGCGGCTCGTCAACAAGGCCCTCGTGAGCCGGGACGCAACGTTTCCGTGCGTGCGCTGGGAGGGGATCGACACCCAGGCGGTCATCACCCTGCTCAAGCATCCGTGGTCGGGCGTTGCCCTGCTGCGGACGAGCGCCGGCGATCAATTGATTGATCTCTATGACCCCGAAGGCAACAAGACGATCACCATTCCGATTGCGCCGGTTCGCCGGCCCGTCAAACAGTATCGGGCCAGCATCCCGCGGCGCGCGTTGGCCGGCTTTCGCATTTCGCTCGGCGACAGCGGGCGCTTTCCGATTTCGCGACTCTATGTCGGCTCCTTCTGGCCCACGATCTTCCTGGCATCGGGTGCGGAAGCGGGCGAGGACGTCTGGGGCCGCGTGATCCCCCACTGGAGCCCTTCCATTGAGCAAGGCCGGCTGATCGTGCCGTCGCTTTCGCGCCTGGAGCAGGGGGGATGGGCGACGTTTGGCGTCCTGGCCCCGTCGCTGTTCGCGTTGGGCTTGGGCTTGAGCGTCCTGGCGTTCCTCGCCAGCCGGCTATGCCGTTGGCTGGTTCGCCAATCGTCTCCGGGAACGCGGACGCTCGCGCCCTTTCGCGCCGGACCGTTCCTGGCCTTCTGGCGCCCGCTGGTCGTGGTCTGGACGCTGATCTGGCTCTGCTTCTGGCCCGCCACGATGGAGACCGATTCCTGCTTCCAGTGGCATCAGGCCCAGACGATGCAGATCAATGACTGGCATCCCCCGCTGCACACGTTGACGATGAAGCTGGCTTCGATGGCGTGGGCTTCTCCGGGCGCGCTGATCGCGGTTCACATTCTCGCGTTGAGCCTGTGCGCCGCCTATGGTTTCTCGCTGCTGCTGCGGGCGGGCGTTCCGCGCCGCCTGGTGATCGCCGCCTATCTGGTCGCCCTGTGCTCGCCGCGCAACGCGATGATGGCGGTGCTCGAGGAAAAGGATGTTCTCTATAGCGTCTGCGTGTTTCTCTTTGCCGTCATGCTCGCGCACAGCCTTCTGGATCACCGGATGGGAAGACGCCTTTGGTTCTGGGTTGCGCTGGGGGTTTGTCTGGGATTGATCCCCCTGTATCGCCACAACGGCATCGCCATTCTGTTGCCGATGCTTCTCCTGCTGCCCGTCTTCCTGTGGCCGTGGCGGAAACTCGCGATTCTCTCCTTGGCCGTCGCTCTGTTGGTCTTCGGCGGCGCGCGGCTCGTTTTGTTCCCGCTGTTTCGGGTCGAGCATCTGAAGGGATTCTGGCCCGTCGCCTACGCGATGACCGAACTATCGCCTATCGTGGCTCAAGACCCGCCTCTCTCGCAAGAGGAGCGCGACTTCCTCACACGCATTCGCCCGATGACGGATCGTTGGGACTACAGCCCGGTGACCAGCAATCCGGCCCTATACAAGACCACCGATCTTCCCTATGCGGAAGCCAATGCGGATCGTCTCCTTGCGCTTTTCGGCTCGCTCTTGGAGCGATACCCGGGCCTCGTGCTTCATCATCATCAGTTGAACGCGGCCTACCTGATCGTCCCATGGGATTCCGTGCGCTACCCCATAGAATATCCGTATACAGAGTATTTCGGCGGCGCCATCCGCCCCAATGCCTGGGCGGACAAGTACGGGATTGCCATTCGTCCGTTCTTCCCCGAGCTCCATGCCGCCATCCTGGAGTTCCTGGGAATCCTGGCACAACGGCCTCTCAACTGGCTCTTCTGGCGAGTGGGATTGCCTCTCTACGCGGTCCTGGCGGCGCTGGGGATTCTCCTGGCGCGGCTTCGGGATTGGCGGCTCCTCCTGGTGTACCTGCCGGCGCTCCTGAACACGGCGTTTTTCCTGCTAGGCACGCCGAGTCAAAGCACCCGGTACCAGTTTCCGCTGACGTTCTCCGCCGCTTTTCTGGTTTGTTTGGCGTTTCTGCCGAAAACGGGAGCGCCTTCCTGGCCGGCGGCTAATGACGCCCCACCTTGCCCGGAAACGTCCGAACACGCGGTTCGAGGCGCGACCTCCGGGTCGTAGCGGTTTTCCAGATTTCAGGCGCTTCCTACAACTGAAGGTTGCACTACGAACCGCATTTCCGTGAGAGCCGACTCACACCCCCATCAAATGCTCCAGGATCGCCAGGTCGAGCGTTTCGTAGTCGCGGTCGCCGATGCATTGGCGCCAGAGGTCCATGTCGAAGGAGCGCGCCTTGTCCAGCAGCGCCAGGAAGACGCGGCGGCTGTTGGCCAGGTGAAGGGTGGCGGACTCGGCCTTCTGGGTGCGCATGGCTTTGACATCGAGGCCGACAAACGCGCCGGTTTGCGGGTAGCCGCCCTGCTCCAGCACCCAGACCTGGTCGAACGCGCGGCGCAGGTTGGCCGAGCCGAACGTCTTGTCCTGGTCGAACTTCAGGCCGTTCTGGTCGTTGAGGTGGACGCTCCAGAGTTTCCCGGCCGACAGCGCGAAGGCCATTTCGTCCGAGGGATCGAGGCCGGCGAGGATCGCGTGAGCCGTCTCAATTAAGCCGCCCACGCGTTTCGGATCGCACGCCCGCGACGCCAGGGCCAGCGCGTGGCCGATGGTCGGAATGTAGGCGTGATCCATCGGCTCATTGGGCTTCGGCTCGATGGCGATGCGGATCTTCGGGTCGTGTTTGAGAATCGCGTTGATGGCTTCGAGCAGCCAACGATGCGCGTTGATCGCCGGCTTCGATTCGCGGATGTACGTCCCCTCGCGCGCCAGCCACAGGACCATCAGATCGCACCCGAGTTCGCGGGCGATGTCGGCGGCGCGTTTCGAGCGGTCGATGGCCCAGCGGCGCGCCTTGGGATCGTTGGCCGTGTAGCCGCCGTCGATCCCGCGCGGGTCTTCCCAAAGGCGCGGGGCGACAAACTCGGCGACGAGCCCTTCGCCGGCCAGCATTTTGCGGACGGCCTTGGCTTCCTTGCGAACTTGGGCGGCGGTCTTGGAGTCGACCTGCGGCACGGCGTCGTCGTCGTGGAACTGCACGCCGTCGAAGCCGAGTTGTTTGTAGGCTTTCAACTTCTTCGCGAACGTCACGGTCGGCCGGACCGTGGGGCCGAACGGGTCGGCGCCTTCGTGAATGTTCCACGGGCCGAACGAGAAATGATAGTCGACGGGCATGGCTGGCGTCTTTCTTGGAGGATAGTGTTCTTCTAGTCGGACCTGTCGGACGGGTCTGACGGGTCTGACGGATTTCAGCTGGCGCTCTCGATCGGCTTCGGATGCCCCAGCCACACCGGGCTGCTCCAGGCCATCTGGGCGTCCTTTTGGATCACCCGCACGTAGTAGTAACTCCACGTGTCCAGCGGCTTTGGGTCGACGAAAGTCAGTTCCGCCTCTTTGCCTTCGGGCTGATTGCAGTAGATGAACTCGTTGTTGCGGCAGACTTCGACGCGGTCGATGTCGCCGGGGCAGCGGACGCGGATCTTGACCTCGACCGGCTTGCCCTGCGCGGGGGGCAGGATGTCGCCCATCAGCGCCCCGTTCACCCGCACGTCGAGGAAGATGCGCGCCGCCGTCGTGCCGAAGCAATGGCGGGCGCGCATGGCGTCGAGCAGCGCCTCGCGGCTGAAATCCGGCGCGAAAACGCAGGCCTTGCCCTTGCCGCCGCCGTGATCGGGGCTGGCGATGACGCCGATCACCAGACCCTTCGCCCAGGCGTCCTGAATGAAGTGGCCTTGCTCCGGCGTCGCTCGCTTGGCCTGGCCGGGCGCGCCCAGGTATTCATAGGAGCCGCGCCCCTGATAGATCTCGGCCACCGGCTGCGCCACCTCGTCGTGGAACGACCAGTCGGTCGGCACATTGCCCGTGTCGGCCAATTGGTGCGGGATGTGGATGAAGTTGGCGTTCATCGCGCGCAGATCCTTCCACACGTCGGCCGGGGTCTGGCCGTTCATTTCGTTCCAGAAACGGGGGAAATACGGGTCGGCGAAGATCAGGTTGCGGTGGCCGTAGAAGCCGTAGGGATACTTGTCGCTATATTCCTCGAAGGTCGAGGTCCATTCCTCGGCCAGGAAGGCGACGAAGCGGCTGGGGTCGGTATTGACGCGGGCCATCTTGCCGGTGAAATACCACAGGTACGGCGTTTCGTCGTAGCCGTGGTCGGTCACGCAGGCGAAGTCCAGGTGGGCGATGTCGCGCATGTTCTGGTACGACTCGTCGATGGATTCATCCCCCGTGCGGTTGCAGATCGAGACCTCGGTGTGATCGTGCAGATCGCCATAGTACAGTTTCAACGTCTTGCCATTGAAATCGATAGACGGGGTTGGCGTGTCTTCGCCGTAAGCGACACGACACTCCGCGGGGCCGAACTTGTCGGCCGGCTCGGCGAATCGCTCCAGGTCGGGCGTGGTCGCCGGGGTCGAGCCTTTCAGGTCGAGCGTCGTCAGGTAGATGTCGCTGTGCGACTGCGCGCTCTGCTCTTCGTTTTCATACCGCGGCGGCATGTCGTCGGCCTGGAAGGCGACGATGGCTTGGTCGCCGTCGACGACAAGCGCCGGCCGGCGGTCCATGCAATGCATGTTGGACAGCGGCGCCAGCGGCTCCCACGACTGGCCGGAGAAGCCCGTCAGGCTCAGCGACCACGAGCGCTCCATGGCGCGCAGATAAGCGAGCCAGATTCGCCCCGAAGCGTCGGCATACGGCGCGGGGGCCTCGCCGCCATGGAACGGCGGCGCCTGTTTCGCAAGATCTCGGGACGCTTCCAGGCCATCCGGCGTCACGCGCGCGACGATGATGCGCTTGAGCGACGCGCCGCCGATTCGGTATTCGCTCATCAGCGCGTTCTCGTAAGCGATCCACAACTCGCCGCCGCGTTCGAACAGCATCGGCGCGCGGTCGATCGAAGGCGCCTGGGTCAGGCGGCGTTCGGCGTTCCACTGGCCTTCGCCCGAACGGCGGCGCATGTACACGTCGTCGTTGTTCTCGCGGAAGCTGTGCCAGGCGACGGCGACCTGCCCGCCCGGCAACGCGGCGACCGAGGGCGAGTAGTTGGAGCAGCCGTCGGCGCTGAGCGGCTCGGGCTTGGAGACGGCGCCGTCGCGCATGGAAGCCGCGTAGATCCGTCGCCCGCCGTCGCGGTTCGATTCCCAGGCGACCCACAGCGTTCCGTCGCGCCAGGCGCCGGCGGGCTTCACATCCACTGGCGCGTCCGAGGTCAGGGCGATGGGTTTGCCCGGCCCCTCGGGAGCGCACGGAACGGCGCACACGTCCCACTTCCCATTTTGTTCCGCGGCATAGAGCACGAAGGCGTTCGGCCCCGCCGCGACGACGCGCGGACCCAAGACGTACGTGCCCTTGCCCCCCAGAACCTGCCACGCGCCCAACCGCTTGAACGCTCCGTTGGCCAGTTGCCAGCGCGCCACCTGGAGCGAGTCGGCTCCGTCGCGGAAACTATTCCAAGCCAGGTAGAAACTGCCGTCGTCGGCCCGCGCCATCGAGGGCTCGTCGTTGAAGCCCTGGCCCTCGGACACGGAGGTGGCGGCGGGAGCCGTGTATTCGGACAGGGAGATGTCGTCGAACCACATGCGTCCGGCGGGCGCGCCGTTCGAGTTCGGCCCGACGATCTGCAGTTCCAGATCGCCCGTCTTTTCGGCCTTGAACGAGACCTCGAAGCGTTTCCAGAGCGCCGGCACGCTTTTGAACTGGCCGATGCTCTGCTTGGTCTTGCCGCCGCCGGGCTGCACGACGAAGAGCGTGAGCCGCGTTCCGTGCGTGGCCCGTGCCCACAGTTCCAGCCGATACGCCTTGCCTTCTTCGACCGGCACGTTCCGGCGCAGGATCAGGAACGTGTTCGGCTCGGCGATCTCGCCGGACAGGCAGGCCTGGCCCGAATGCGGCGCGCCTTCGAGGGTCACGATCTCCTGGCCCTTCGCCCGCGACCAACCGCTCAGGCCGTCCTCAAAACCGCCGTTGAAGAGAAGGTCCTTCCCCCCCGCGCAGAACGCCGATGCCGGCCAGGCCGCCAGCAGACACAAGAGGACGAGGCGCGACGCGCGATTCCACGTTTTGACTTCCCCTGCGAACGACACCATGACACACTCCCCTTTATTCACAACACCCGAGACGTGAAAAGACATTTATTGTAACATGCCCGGCCTGGCCCCATGATGCAACGGCATTCCGGCCAAGGGAGAAGGAGTTTTATCGATGTCCAAACGCATGACACGTCGTGAACTGCTGCGCGCCGCGGCTGGCGCGTCGGCGGGGTTGGGGCTGGGTTGGGCGGCCCGCCCGTCTGGGGCCTTGGGCGCGGATGCCGCCTCCGCGCCGCCGAAGAAGCGCCCCAACATCCTGTTCGTCATGGTCGATGAGATGCGCTGGGACGCGATGCATTGCGCCGGCCATCCGGTCGTCAAGACGCCCACGCTCGATCAGTTGGCCGCCGGCGGCCGGCGCTTCCTGAATTTCTATTCGGTGGCCCCCGTCTGCTCGCCGGCGCGCACGTCGGCCTTCACCGGCCGCTACGCGCACGTCCACGGCGTTATGGGCAATGAACGGCCGGCCAATCCGGGCGAGGTGTACATCACCTCGATCCTCAAGCATTACGGTTACACGACGGCCATCTCCGGCAAACTCCACTACGTGCCGGCGCAGTGGGATTTCGACTTCGATCAGTTCTACTCGTTCTCCAGCGAAGGGCCGGGAAAACTGGAGCGTTATCCAGAATACCTGAAGCGCAAATATGGTTCGCCCAGCGTCTGGGCCAAAAAGGAAGGCTCGTGCCCCTATCCCGACGATCCGCTGGGCAAGGACCTTGGCGAGTTCGCGTATCCCAAGGAGGATTTTCAGAGCTTCTGGATCACCGACCGCTCGATCGATTTCCTGCGGTCGCAGAAGGGGAGCGACAAGCCTTGGTTCCTGTTCACCAGTTACCTCCAGCCCCACAGCCCGTACACCACGCCCGAGCCGTACCACTCGATGTATCCGCCCGACAGTTTCGACGTCCCGAAACTTGGGCCCGAACTGGCCGAGGAGCGCGCAAAACTGACGGGTAAGTCGATGCGTCATCTGATCGCCGACGAGACGATGCTGCGGGCGATCACCGCCCAGTATCTCGGCCACGTGACCAACGTCGACGACAACCTCGAGCGGCTGTTCGCCGAAGTGAAGAGCCTCGGGATGATGGACGACACCATCGTCCTGTTCAGCGCCGACCACGGCAACATGCTCGGCGACCGCGGGCGCATGTTCAAAGGCGTCATGTACGAGGGCTCGTCGCACGTGCCATTGATCATCCGGGCCGCGAAGAATTTGCCCATCGCCGGACGCTTCAACACCGGCGCGCCCATCGAGGGAATCGCCGAGACCGTCGATCTGCTGCCGACGCTGCTCGACATGGCCGGCGTGCCGATTCCCGAAACGGGCATTCAGGGCAAGGGCCTGGCGCCCGTGGCGCTCGGCGAGGAGAAGACCTGGAAGAACCGCGCGTTCGCGGCGCTGGCCACGTCGATGATTCGCACGCCGCAATACAAACTCATCGACAACGGCGAGGGAGCGGCGCAACGCTTCGAACTCTACGACATGACGAAGGACCCCAAGGAGCAGACCAGCCTCGCTGGCGACCCGCAATGCAAGGACGTTGTTCACGACCTGGCCAAGCGGCTGGACGAATGGCGGAAGGACAAGCCGGGGCCGGTCGTCGTTCCCGGCCTGGAGACGCCGTATTATGCCAAGCCGCTGTCCCCGGAGGAGCAGGAGAAGTTGAAGCAACGGGCCGGCCAGAAGAGGCAGGCGCAGTCCCGTCTGAACGCCAAGACGGGAGGAAAGAAGGCGGCTCCCAAAGGGAACCCCGGCGAAGATGAAGAGGAATGAAGCCCGAGAAGCCGACGCGCGCGCTCCGTCTGTCGTTCACGAGCAATAGAAAGCCAGGAACGAGAAACCAGGTTCCATACGACCTGAAAGTCGCACTGCCAACATGCAAAGGAGACAATCATGGCGGACAAAGTCAAACTTGGTTTCATTGGCTGTGGCGGCATCGTGAAGAGCCACTTGAAGCAGGGGCTGGGGGCGTTCCCCGACGTCGAGTTCGTCGGCTGGTGCGACCTGCGGCCCGAAGCGGCCGAAGAGCGCAAGGCCGAAGTCGGCGGCAAGGGCACGGTGTACACCGACGCCGCGAAAATGCTCGACGAGGCCAAGCCCGACGCGGTCTACATCATGCTTCCGCCCTTCGCGCACGGCGCCGCGGAGGACGTCGTGCTCGAACGCAAGCTGCCGTTCTTTGTCGAAAAGCCGGTCGCGATCGACATGAAGACCGCGCAAAAGGTGGCGGATGCGGTCAAGAAGAACAACCTCCTCACGTCGGTCGGCTACATGACGCGCTACCGCCAGTCGGTGCAGAAGGTGCGCGACCTGCTGAAGAGCCAGAAGCCGGTCCTGCTGCACGGCGGCTGGCTGGGCGCGGGGCCGAAGACCTACGACGGCATCGGCAAGTGGTGGGTGCAAAAGGACAAGTCCGGCGGCCAGTTTCTCGAGCAGACCACCCACACCATCGACCTGGCGCGCTGCCTCTTCGGCGACGTCGAAAGCGTCTTTGCCGTGGCGGTGCATGGCCGCAAGGAGCGCCCCGAGTTCTTCACCATCGAAGACGCGTCGATGGTCCAGTTGAAGTTCAAGAACGGCGCGGCGGGCAATCTCTACAGCGCCTGCTGCCTGGGGACCGCCGGCGGCGTCATGCTGACCGTGTTCGGCACGGCGATGCGCGCCTCGTTCACCGGCTGGGAGAACACGGTCGCCATCCAGACGGCCGGCGGCGAGAAGATCGACATCAAGGGCGAGGACAACATCTTCGCGCTCGAAGACCGCGCGTTCATCGATTCGGTCAAGGCGGAGAAGAACGTGGGGATTCTCGCGGACTATGCCGACGGATTGAAAGCTACCGAAATCGCGTGCGCGGCGAATGAGTCGATGGCGACGGGGAAAGTCATCCAGTTGGCCTGATGCTTTGAAGAACACCTCTTGCCGCGAAGGCGCGGAGGCGCGGAGAGACGAGGCGTTCTTCCTCTGCGGCTTCGCGTCTCCGCGGCGCAGGAGTAGAATGCGTCAACAAGAGGCCTGAACAGGGCCGGGCTATACGATTCTCTCCTTTGCCGCAAAGCCGCCAAGGCGCAAAGCATGGAATGCCTGCCTCCGCGCCTTCGCGTCTCCGCGGCAAAAGGTCGTCTCCGTCTATCCTTGGGACCTTAGAGGGAGATACACCCATGAAACCACACTGCCGTCCCGGCCCCATCATCGCCTTTGTTGCGATTCTGTGTAGCGTGCGCGCATTCGCCGCGGACGCGCCGAAACCCGTGACCGCCATTCTGGGGGCGATGAATGGCGAGGTGGAATTGCTCAAGAAGAATCTGGAGAGTTCATCCACCCTCACGGTCCAGGGAGTGTTGTTTTCGTTTGGCGCGCTGAATGCCCGCCTGGTCGTTGTGGCGCGAACCGGCGTGGGCAAGGTCAACGCGGCGATGACGACCACGCTCCTGATCGACCACTTTGCGCCCAGGGAAGTCGTGTTCACCGGCATCGCCGGCGGCCTCAATCCCGATCTTCTGCCCGGCGATATCGTTATCGCGGCCCAAACCGCGCAACACGATTTCGGCGTCATGACTGAAAAGGGCCTTCAACACTCGGGAACGCGCAATCCCATCGACGGAAAGAGGAACCCGCTCTTTCTTCCCGCCGACGCGCAACTGCTCGAGTTGGCGGTGGAAGCCGGCCGCGGTCTCGCGTTGGAGGTCATTCCCACGTCGCTTGGGAACCGGCAGCCCCGAATCGTCCAGGGTGTCGTGACGACGGGCGACTTGTTCATCGCGTCGGAAGAGAAGAAATGCGAACTGCGCGAGAGCCTGCACGCCGACGCCGTGGACATGGAAGGCGCGGCCGTCGCCCAGATCTGTCGTCACCTCGGCGTGCCCTGCCTCGTGATCCGCAGTCTGAGCGACCTTGCGGACAAGAGCGCTCCTGACGACTCTCAGAGATTCTCCAGGATCGCGGCCTTCAATTCGGCGCAGCTGGTCATGCGCCTCATGGAGCGCCTGCAAACCCCGTGACTTTCGGAAAGGAGCGCAAGCCCATGCGATGGATCGTCGGAGCAATCGTCATGTGCCTCAAGTGCGGGTTCTCCTGTTTCGTCGGTGCGGCGGACCTGCCTCCGGGCGGCGTCTCGATTCTGCCAAAGGACGCGCTGGCCTCCCTCAAACTCGTCGGCCCCGGCGCCGCGAAAACAACGAAGGAGATCGTCCCCGTCGAAGGGCAGCCGTTTGATCAGGCGATCCGCGTGCGCGTGGGCGAAACGGCGGGGCCAAACAGACCGTCGAGATCGGCGGCCTGCAAGTGATCAACTACCAGTCTTCGGTTCCCCTGGGGAAGCTGCCGATGACGCGCCACACCTACGCGGGCCGTGAACCCGACGCGCCCTGGCGCCAGGCGGCCGACGAGCGCATCGAGAAGATCCGCAAGGGCGACCTGACCGTCTCGGTCGTCGACGCCGCCGGCAAGCCCATCGAAGGCGCGGCGGTCAAGATCGCCATGCGTCGGCACGCCTTCCATTTCGGCACGGCGGTTTCCGCGCGCAACATCATGGGCGAAAGCCCGGACGAACAAACCATGCGCAAGCATATCCTGGAACTCTTCAACGAAGTCACCCTGGAGAACGACCTGAAGTGGCCGGGGTGGGAGACTGAAGCCAATCGCCCGATCACCATGCAGGCGTTGAAATGGATTCAGGACCACGGCTTGCGGCTGCACGGCCACGTCCTCGTCTGGCCGGGGTGGAAGCGCCTGCCCGCCGACGTGCCCAAGTTGCGCGACGACAAAGAGAAACTGGCGGCGCGCGTGCTCGACCATATCCACGACGAAGGCGAAGCGTTGCGCGGAATCCCAGAGGAATTCGACGTCATCAACGAACCCTACACCAACCACGATCTAATGGACGTCCTGGGCAAAGAGGCGATGCTCGACTGGTTCCAGGCCGCGCGCGAAGCCCTGCCCGAAACGCAACTCTTCATCAACGACTTCTCGATCCTGAGCGGGGGAGGGAAGGACACGAAGCACCAGGACCATTACTACAACACGATTCGTTATCTCTTGGACAACGGCGCGCCCCTTCAGGGCATCGGGCTGCAGAGTCATTTCAGCGGCAGCCTGACGCCGCCGGAGCGCGTCCTGGAGATCCTCGACCGCTTCGCCCAGTTCGGCGCGGCGCTGCATGTGACCGAATATGACGTCAACACTCCCGACGAGGAACTGGCCGGCGATTTCACCCGCGATTTCCTCACCTGCATCTTTTCCCATCCGGCGACGAAGGGCTTCATCATGTGGGGCTTCTGGGACGGGCGGCACTGGAAGGGCAACGCGCCGCTGTTCCGCAAGGATTGGTCGCTCAAGCCAGCCGGGCAGGCCTACATGGACCTGGTGTTGAACAAATGGTGGACCAACGCGGAAGGCAAGACCGACCCCTCCGGGCGGTTCCTCACGCGCGGCTTCCTCGGCGAGTATGAGGTCGAAATCTCCGTCGGCGGGAAGACCAAGACGGTCAACGCCACGCTGGGAAAGGGCGGCGCGGCGGTGGAGGCGAAGATGGACTGAAGTGGCGCAGGAAAGTTGCGCATCCCGCAGTGTAATTGCGAAGAACAGGAGTGCGCGAAGCGCTTTGGAGTGCGGCGGCTTGCCGCCGCTTTTGTTTCAAATAGCGGCCAGTCGAAGGCAAAGCGGCGGAAACCTCGGCGGCGCAACGGCCTGCCGCCTGCTGGGCAAGCCGCCGCACTCCAAAGCGCTCCGCGGACTCACTCTTGCTCTGGCGCTCCAAGGAATCCACACCGCTGGATGCAGCCGCCGGACAGTCCAAACCACTCACGCCTTGACACCCGTCCGGGGGCGCGCGAAGCATAGCCCCAGGAAACGTTGCTGGTTTCCGCGCCATTCCTGCAACAGCGGCGGCGGGAACAACGCCGCCTTAGAGGTGACGCCATGCGCCAGCCGGGCCGCGCTCTGGATCTCTCAAAAATCCCCACGCAAAGCGTCCGCGAACGCGAAGCGCGACTGACGGCGGAGGACTTGGCCTCGCCGCCCGATCCGACCGGCACGGCGCTGGACCTGCTCGCCTCGCTGCCCAAGGTCGGCGCGGCGAAGGAGTTGAACGAGACGGCGCTGGATGTGCGCGAGGCCGCCCGGCGCGGCCAGGCGATGATCGCGCTCGTCGGGCGCGAGGCGATGGCCGCCGGGTGCTCGCCGCTCATCGCGCTGCTGATTGAGCGGGGCTACCTGAGCGCGGTGGCGCTGGACGGGACCGCGGCGTTGTTCGACTTCGAACTGGCGTGTTACGGCCAAACGAACGAAACCCCCTCGTCGAACCTGTACGGCTCGGCTCGGGAAGTCGGCGACGTGTTCAATACGATTGTCAACGAGGGGGTGACGCGCGGCTTTGGCCTGGGCGAATTCCTCGGGCGGTCGCTGGTGGAGCGATCCCCGCGGCGAGTCGACCTGTCCATCCTGGCGCACTGCTCCGTGAAACGCATTCCGGCGACGGTCCACCCCCGGCCCGGCGCCGACCCGGTGCACCGCTATGTCGGCGCCGATGGCGCCCATCTCGGCAAAGGAGCGCAGCGCGATTTCCTCTTGTTCGCCGGCCAGCTGCCCTCGCTCGATGGGGGAGGCATCCTCCTCGACTTGTGGTCCGAAGGGTTGGGCGGCGTTCTGGAGCAGGCCCTGGCCGCCTCGGCCCAGGCAACCGCCGCGGTCCCGGCAGGCTGGCGCTACGTAGCCTTCGTGAACGCGCAGGCGCCGGAACGGCTTCCCCGCGCCGCGATGGAGGGGGCCACGGCGACGCGCATCGCCGGCGATCCGTTCCTCCTCTCGTTCCTCGTCGCCGGCGCGCTGGCCGAGTAAGAGGCTTTCCGGGAGCGCGGACGGCCTCGTCCGCAATCTCCTGTGATGCGGCCAGATCCGGCGGACGTGGCCGTCCGCGCCCCCAGAAACCGCATTCCTCTTGCCGACTTCCACGGGGGTCCTTATCGTGCACCGTGTTCTGTTGTTCAATCCGCTGCGCCGAAAGGCCTTTCCGCCGTGTCCACCCAATCCTCGGCTCCTGTTTCGTCCGAATCCCTCGCGCCGCTTGAACCGACGGCGAAAGCCCCGCGCTTGGCGTCCATCGACGCGCTGCGCGGATTCGACATGTTCTGGATCATCGGCGGCGAAGGGCTCGTTCCAGCGGTGGCGGCGCTCTTCGGCTGGACCGGTTTGCAGGGCATTCTGGAGCGCAATCTCGAACACTCGAAATGGAACGGCTTCACCGCTTACGACCTGATCTTCCCGCTGTTTCTGTTTCTCTCCGGCACGACCATGTCGTTCGCCTTGACGCGCCGGCTGGAGCAGGGCGAACGAAAACTTGTCCTGCACTGGCGCATTCTCCGCCGCATGATCCTCCTGGTTTTTCTTGGCCTGCTCACGGAGGGCCTGCTCAAGTTCAAGGGATACGACCAGCAACGGTTCGCCAGCGTCCTCGGCTTGATCGGCGTGGCTTACTTCTGGGCGGGGCTGGTGGTCATCCACCGCGGCGTCCGCGGCCAGGTCGCGTGGATGGTCGGGATTCTCCTGGGCTACTGGGCGGCAATGAAGTTCATCCCCGTGCCGGGCGTCGGCGCCGGGGTGTGGACGCAAGCCGGCTACCTCGGCGGCTATATCGACCGCCACCTGCTGCCGGGGAGACTCTACGGCAAGATTTTCGATCCCGAGGGCCTGTTCGTCACCCTTCCGGCCGCCGCGCTGGCGCTCATGGGCGCCCTGACCGGCCACTTCCTGCGCGCTCCCAGCCCTGCCGGATACCGCAAGGCCGTTTACCTTCTCCTCGCCGGCGCCATCGCGATCCGCGTCGGGCTGATCTGGGACCATTGGTTCCCGGTCAACAAGCAGATGTGGACGAGTTCGTTCATCGTCTTCTCGGGGGGACTGAGCCTTGTGTTGCTGGGGGTGTTTTACTGGGCGATCGACGTGGCCGGATGGCGGTGGTGGGCGTTTCCCTTCATTGTCATTGGCATGAATCCTTTGACGATCTACGTCGGGCAACATTTCATCAGTTTTCGCTTCACCTCCGACGCGCTGTTCGCCGGCGTGAAGCGTCTGGCCGGAGCGCCGTACGAGCCGGCGCTCAGTTCGCTGGGCCTGCTGATCGTCGAGTGGGCGTTTTTGTATTTCCTGTATCGCAAGAAGATCTTCCTGAGGGCGTGACGGCTATGGGCAAGCGCGCGTGGGGCATGATGGGCTTGGTTGGCAAGAGCGTGTTGGAGCTAGCGCTGGTCGTGGCGCTGGTCGTGGGAATCGGCTGGGGCCTGATGACGGCGGCGCAACTGCGGCCCGAGCCTCCCACGGTCAAAGAAAAGCGCTCGGAAAAGAGGGAGAAACCCCTGAAGAAGGAGCAGCCCCTGCCAATCGAAACCCCGCCTCCCGACGTCTTCCACCTCTTGGGCGATTCCGGCGCGGCCGAGGGGAAATGAACAGCGCCGGCGTTTTTCGTGGCGTAGGCCTCCTCCGCCGCCATCCCCTCTTGACAGGGCCACGCCGACGGGGTACTCTTTCTTGTTACCCACCTTGTGGGGGCGCAACGGTTTCGACGGGGATGATAGTGGAGGAGACTGCAAGCCGAGGACGGTTCCGTCCCCCTCGTTAATCCGGCGGAACAACCAAACATAAACGCGGAAGCTGAACTTCCACTGGCTGCCTAATTAGGCAGCCCGTCTTGACGCGGCTCGCCTGTGGCTGCGTTAAAGACGCCGACTAGCAGGCTGGCCAAGAGGCCCTCCGCCTGGGGGCCCGAGGCGAGATCAATCAGGCTGGCGCGCGGGAGGGCTAGCCGGACTGCCGGCCCAAGCGCGAGAGAATCAATCGACCGGCTACGCTTGTAGACGTCGCCTCTTCTCCATCTTCGGACGCGGGTTCAACTCCCGCCGCCTCCACCATTCGACGCGCGCCTCGCTGACGCTCGGCGCTTGCTCATGGCAGGCCGAGCGAAGTCGAGGGACCAAATTCGAGTTGGTTGATACCCAGGAACGATGCAGTAGCTTGCTCATGCCAGGCCAAGCCCTTGCTCATGGCAGGCCGGGCGGAGTCGAGGGACTTGATTCCGGCTGACCCGAGACAACGAAGCAACTCCCATGAGCCGCGGCCGGCAATTCGTCTACATCCTCCGTTGCGCCAATGGCTCTTATTACGTTGGACACACCAGCGATGTGGTCGAACGACTCAAAGCCCACAACGACGGCCGCGGGGCTGCCTACACGTTCAAGCATCGCCCGGTCGAATTGGTCTATTCCGAGCCCGCGGAAGATGAACAAGCGGCCATAAAGCGCGAGGTCCAGATCAAGAGCTGGAGCCGGGCGAAAAAGGAAGCCCTGATCGCCGGGGACTTTCAAAAACTGCACGCGTTGGCTGTTAGCCGGGATTGACTCTCGGAGCGGGTTTCCACGAAAATGTCACGGCGAAGGCGGCGGCGGCTCACGGCGCCTTGCGCCACTCGGAAAGGCCGAGCCTGGAAACGCCCCGCGCAGAGAGTCCACGCCCGGAATCCTGCTGAGCCGGGCCGCAAGACTACTGGCTCATCCGGGCGGAGAACGCTTTGGTCGGCGCCCAATCCGTGTCGGACACCCTCCACTCGTAGGACGCCGCTTCCGCTTTGCCCTCTTGATCTTTTGCGCGCCCGATAGTCTTCACAAACGATGCCGTAAGCGATATCTCCTCGCCCGCCAGGACGATCCTCATCTCAATTCGCGCGGAACCGCTGGATTCCTTGTCGATCTTGGCTTGGACCAACTTCGCTTCACGCCAGGCGGCCGCGGTATTGGCGTACCTGGCCGCGAGTTTGTCGTCGCCCGTATCGTCGGCGGCCAACTGAGTGTACATCTGATCGTAGTAATCACGGACTGCCTGGGCCAGGGCCTCCGTGGACGGGAACGGGACTTCCTTTAGCTCGGGCGGTTGTTCTTCTTTCGGAACGGGTCCTTCCTTCCCGCCCGTGGGATGACCGTCCAACGCGTCTTCTCTCTGAATGGCCTTCTCCGCGTGGGCTTTGAGAAATTGGCTAAGTCCGACGATGGCGAGGGCGGCGACACTTCCCACGGCGAGCAGGAGGATTGGCCTTCTGCCGGTCTTCCTGCCCTCAAAGTCCGCGGAGCCCGGAATGGGATTGGGGGCCAGGGCCTTTTCCGCGACCTCCCGGAGTATCGCCTCGGCGCTCCTGGCCGGGACAGACACGAGATAAGTCCCGCAAGAGGGGCAGATTCGATCCGAAGCGCCAGCTGTCTTCGCACAGCGCGGGCAGCGTTTCTCCGTTGACGGTTCGCTCGGCGCAACCGCCGGCTCATCGCCGTTTTCTGGATGGAGCGCCGCCGCCGCGCCCGCCTGCGGAGGCCCTGCTTCGAGAAGCGCCTTCTTGAGTAAGGGGTGCTCGCCGATGGGTTTCCAGGATATGTCGTTCATATCCGTGGCCATATCGATGGGGCGCAGTTCTCCGGCTTTGACAAGGTAGGCGATCTGATCGGCCGTCAGCGGTCCGATCCGGTCCGTGCCGTGAGTGACCTCGAAGCGGGCCAGCTCTTTCGGCGACCGGGCCGGCGCCTTCGGACCGGGATCGGAGCTGGGCGGCGCCGTAGGCAGTTGGAACAGAGAGAGGTCGAATGGCGCCGGGGCTTGCGGCGGGGGAGCGGGAACCGTCACCGGCCCCTTGCACTTGGGACACTTGCCCGTTTTCCCGGCGTGCTCTTCCGCGATGCTGAGGGTCGATTGGCAGTTTGGGCAGTTAAACCGGATGGGCACGTTGAATTCTCCTCGCAAATCGTCCGCGCGGCTCCTGCTCGCCGAATCCGTCATCGGCCGTGGGCGGAAGATTTTCAGAGAACCGGACGCCAGTCAGCTTGAAAACCCCGAGGAAGAGGGTCAAGGAAAATCCCACTGCTAAGTCTGCGTGCGATGTAAATGCGAGCCATCCTGCCGCCGTCCATAATGCATTGTGATTGCATTATGGACGGTTAGCCGCATGTCGCCAAGAGCGGAACTCGATTCTCTCGCCAGAAAATGCGTGAAGGCGGCAAGTTTGAGTTCGCGGGCTCGTAGGCGGTCTCCAGGCGGCTCGACCCCTCGTCGGATCTACGTGGCCGCCTAAAGGCGCGACTACGAACTCGTGTCTCGTGCGACTGATTTCACTATGGTTACGCGCATGTTCGGGTCAAACGCTGGCGACTGGAGCCGCCTTCTATGCCAAATGCTTATAGACCGCACACGCAGTATTAGAATTATTCATTCCCAGTTCCTTGACTCGGGATGCGCGCTTCATTACATACTCGCGCGCGTGAGATTGCGCTCTTTTGTTCAGCGCAATCGTTCTTACCTCTGTTTTCCTTCCAACCCCTGCGGCGTTCGCCCTCGCTTGCGGACGTCAAAACGAAGGAGCCTGTGTCATGCCAAGGCGCGAAGACATTCAGAAGGTCATGATCATCGGGTCCGGCCCCATCGTCATCGGCCAGGCGTGCGAGTTCGACTACTCCGGCACGCAAGCCTGCAAGGCCCTGCGGAAACTCGGCTACAAGATCGTCCTCGTCAATTCCAACCCGGCCACCATCATGACCGACCCCGGCATGGCTGACGTCACCTACATCGAGCCGCTCAACCTGGAAACGATGAAGGCCATCGTGCGCAAGGAGCGCCCCGACGCGCTGCTGCCGAACCTCGGCGGCCAGTCGGGCCTGAATCTCTCCTCCGAGCTGGCGCGCTCCGGCGTGCTGGAGGAATGCGGAGTGCGCATCATCGGCGTGCAGGAAGACGCCATCCAGCGCGGCGAGGATCGCAAGGCGTTCAAGGAGACGATGACGCGCCTCGGCATCGAGATGCCCGAGAGCGAACTGGCCTACAGCGTCGAGGAAGCGGAGACCATCGCGGAACGACTCGGCTATCCCGTGGTCATCCGCCCGGCGTACACCCTGGGCGGCACCGGCGGCGGCATGGTCTACAACATCGAAGAGCTGCGCACGGTCGCCGGCCGCGGCCTTTCCGTGAGTCTCATCGGGCAGGTGCTGGTCGAGGAATCGGTGCTCGGCTGGGAAGAGTTGGAACTCGAAGTCGTCCGCGACGCCAAGAACCAGATGATCACCGTGTGCTTTATCGAGAACGTCGACGCCATGGGGGTGCACACCGGCGACTCCTATTGCACCGCGCCGATGCTGACCATCGATCCGAAGTTGCAGGAGAAGTTGCAGAAGTATTCCTACGACATCGTCGAGGCGATCCAGGTCATCGGCGGCACCAACATCCAATTCGCGCACGACCCCACAACCGGCCGCGTGGTGGTGATCGAGATCAACCCGCGCACGTCGCGCTCCTCGGCGCTGGCGTCGAAGGCCACGGGATTCCCCATCGCCCTGGTCTCCTCCATGCTCGCCGGCGGGCTGACGCTGGACGAAATCCCTTACTGGCGCGACGGGACGCTGGAGAAATACACGCCGTCGGGCGACTACGTGGTGGTGAAGTTCGCCCGCTGGGCCTTCGAGAAGTTCCCCGGCGCGCTCGACCGGCTGGGCACGCAGATGCGCGCCGTCGGCGAGGTGATGAGCATCGGCAAGACGTACAAGGAGGCCTTCCAGAAATCCATCCGCTCGCTTGAGATCGGGCGTTACGGCTTGGGCTTCGCTAAGGATTTCCACAAAAAGCCGCTCGAAGATTTGATGGCCATGCTCAGTTCGCCCACCAGCGAGCGCCAGTTTCTGATGTACGAGGCGCTGCGCAAGGGCGCCGGCGTCCAGGACCTCTACGAGAAGACCTACATCAAGCCGTATTTCATCGAGCAGATGAAGGAACTCGTCGAACTGGAAGAGCAGATCCTGAAGTGCAAAGGCCAGGCGCTGTCCGACGATCTTCTGATCCGCGCCAAGAAGGACGGATTCGCCGACCGCTACCTGGCCGACCTCCTCGGCCTCCAGGAATCCGAGATTCGCGAGCGGCGCAAGAAACTCGGCGTCGTCGAGGCGTGGGACGCCGTGCCGGTCAGCGGAGTCGAGAACGCCGCCTACTACTACTCCACCTATAACGGTCCCGACCGCGTCGCGCAGAGCGATCGCAAGAAAGTCATGGTGCTCGGCGGCGGCCCGAACCGCATCGGCCAGGGGATCGAATTCGACTATTGCTGCGTCCACGCGGCCTTCGCGCTGCGCGATCTCGGCTATGAGACCATCATGGTCAACTGCAACCCGGAGACCGTGTCGACCGACTACGACACCTCCGATAAACTGTACTTCGAGCCGCTGACGGTCGAGGACGTGTTGAGCATCTATGAGAAGGAAAAGCCGATCGGGGTGATCTGCCAGTTCGGCGGCCAGACCCCGCTCAACATCGCCGGCGAACTGGAGGCGGCGGGCGTCACGATCCTCGGCGCCAGCGTCGAGACCATCGACCTGGCCGAGGACCGCGACCGCTTCCGCCAGATCATGCGCCAGTTGGGCATCCCGCAGCCGGAATCGGGCATGGCGAGCACTCTCGACCAGGCGCTCGAGGTGGCCGGGCGCATCGGATACCCGCTGATGGTGCGGCCTTCGTACGTGCTCGGCGGGCGCGCGATGGAGGTCGTGCACGACGAGGAGATGCTGCGGCGTTACGTGGCGGCGGCGGTGGATGTCTCGCCGCAGCGCCCCATCCTCATCGACAAGTTCCTCGAAAACGCCATCGAAGCCGAGGCCGACGCCATCGCCGACGGCACGGACGCCTTCGTGCCGGCGGTCATGGAGCAGATCGAACTGGCCGGCGTGCATTCCGGCGACTCGGCGTGCGTCATCCCGCCGATCAGCGTTCCGCCGAAGCACATCGAGACCATCATCGAGTACACGAAAAAGATCGCGACGGAACTGCACGTCGTGGGATTGATGAACATCCAATACGCGATTTGCAACGACATGGTCTACATCCTGGAGGCCAACCCGCGCGCCTCGCGCACCGTGCCGCTGGTCTCTAAGGTCTGCAACATCCAGATGGCGCGCCTGGCCACTGAGATCATGATGGGCAAGAAACTCAGCGACCTGAATCTGAAGCAGAGGAACGTGCCGCACTTCGGCGTCAAGGAGGCGGTCTTCCCATTCAACATGTTCCCGGAGGTTGACCCGCTGATCGGCCCCGAGATGCGTTCGACGGGCGAGGTGCTGGGGCTGGCGAATTCGTTCGGCCTGGCCTACTTCAAGTCGCAGGAAGGCGCGCAGCAGATGCTGCCGACCAGCGGGACGGTGTTGATTACTGTGTCCGACCGCGATAAGCACGAGGCGGTCGAGGTCGCGCGGCAGTTTGCGAACCTGGGCTTCCGCATCAAGTCGACCAAGGGCACGCACAAGCTGCTGCGCGAATACGGCATCGAGACCGAGCCGATTCTCAAGGTGAGCGAAGGCCGTCCGAACATCGCCGACGCGATCAAGAACAAGGAGATCGACTTGGTGATCAACACGCCGCGCGGGAAACTCGGCGCCACCGACGACGCCTACGTGCGGCAAACCGCCATCAAATACAAGATCCCCTATATCACCACCGTCTCGGCGGCGCTGGCCGCCGCCCGCGGCATCGCCGAACGCCGCCGCGGCCACGACGGCGTGCGGTCGCTGCAGGAGTATCACGCGGGGATACGGTGAAACGAATGGACGGGATGGACGGAATGGACGGGATGGACAGGATGGACGCGAAGGGAAAGCGACATCTTGTGAGTCCTATTGATCCCGTCCAAGAAGGCGCCGTCCTGTAGTTCTCGCCGGAAGCCGCTTGTTCGCGGAAACTGGCCCTCCGCAATCGCGTCGCGGCGGAATAGATTGCGGGGGCTTCTCTGTTGTGAGACGATCGCAATCAACTCGGGGCGTTTCGCCGGGAGATCTTCCGGCACTCCGCTCGCACCGGATGGCCAATCGCCGCGATTTATGCGGCGATTTCTTCAAGACGGGCCGCCTCCGCTCAACTTGAAACCCGAAAAACCAGAAATCAACAACCAGAAATCCCATACCACCCATGGATAAGCCTTTACAGAACAAGATCGCCATCGTCACCGGCTCCACCGCCGGCATCGGCGAGGGGATCGTGCGTCGATTCGCCGCGGAGGGCGCGAAGGTCGTCGTCAGCGGCCTGGAGAAGAAAACGGGCGAGCGCATCGCCGCTTCGATTCGCCTGGCCGGCGGCGAGGCCGTTTTCCAGTTCGCCGACCTGCGCAAGCCGGAGCACTGCAAGGCGCTCATTCGCCGCGCTGTCGATGAATTCGGCGGCCTGGACGTCCTCGTCAACAATGCCGGGATTTACCCGCACTCCAAGTTCGAGGAGACGACGGCGGATTTTTGGGACACGATCTTCGAGATCAACGCGCGCGGCGTCTTCCTGTGCGTTCAGGCGGCCGCGCCCGCGATGCGTGCGCGCGGGGGCGGTTCGATCATCAACATCGGCTCATGTTGCGCGTTTCAGCATTACGAAGGGTTGTTCGCCTATGGCGCGACCAAAGGGACGCTGTATCACATGACGATGGCGATGGCGCGGAAGTTCGCGCCGGACCACATCCGCGCCAACTGGATCACCGTCGGCTGGGTCCCCACGGAGAACGAGAGGAAGGTCGAGGCCGCCGAGGGCCACGACGAGGCGTGGTATGAGCAGGCTCGGCAGCGCCTGCCCGGCCAGGAGTTCCAGACGGTGGACGACGTCGCCGCCGGCTGCGTCTTTCTGGCCGGCGGCGAAGCCCGCCAGGTCACCGGCTCCGATTTGCGCGTCACCGGCGGGCAGTGCGTGCGGTTTTAGCGGACATTCGCTGGGGGGAATGGACGGCGTGGACGGGGTGGACGCAGTGGACGGGGCAGGCCGTGTTGGCTTGGGCTCCCACGCGCCAGGAGGAACATCTTTCCGGGAGGGAAATGAATGAACGCCCACTGGCTTTGTATGCTCGTGTTTTGTTCCTTGGCATTCAGCGGCGGCGCGGCGGGGCCGTCCTCGTCGCGGCAACCCGCCTATCCCGTCTTCGGCATCCTGGAAACCGATCCGCCGCTGCAGGGCAAGGAGGTCAAACTCGAGGGCCGCGAGAACTTTGACATCCTGAGTCAGTTGCAGCTGGTCTACACCAGCGACACCCCTGCGCTGCAAATGGTGCGCGACGCCAAGAAACAATTCGGCTACCCACTGCCCGTCATCGTCTACATGGGCGGCTTCACCACCAACGCCGGCGGCGCCACGCTCATCGAACAAAAGTATCGCAGCGCGGTGGGCATGATCGACGTGACGAAACTGGCGCAGGCCATCGACGCCACGGCCACGGAATTCGCCGTGGGCATTCCCGACGACGGCGAACTGCCGATCGTGGCCAGCACCGCCGACGTCAGCGATCCCAAGGATTTCAACAGCTGGCCCGGCGGACCGGACTACCTGCGCTACGGGCTCGATCCGGCGACGGAGGCGGCGCAGCGTTTCAAGGCCGACATGATCGTCAATCTGATGAAGACCGGCTACGACGGCGCCTGGCTCGACACGTTCCAGGTCGGCCTTTACAACCATTGCGACGGGGTGGGGCGGAAAATCCAGTTCTTCTGGGACTTCAAGGCCGGCCGCCGCTACGACCACGAGTCGCGCATCGCCGCCTTGCAGGAGATGGTCCGTAGCATTCGAAAGATGGTGAAAGACGCCGTCGGACGCGACCCGTTCCTAGCGGCCAATTCCGTGTCGGGCACGTACGACACCGGCGGCAAGGAAATGTTCGCCGCGCCCGATCGCCCCGGGCTGCTCGATGCGTACGACTTCGAAGACTCTTATATCGCCCCGAGAGCCACGCGCGCGCAAGGGCGCAAACTGAACGCCGCGTTTGTCCCGGTCGCCACCGTACGGTGGACGAAGAACATGATCAACCAGAGCGACGCGGCGAAGAGCGGCCTGCGCGCTCTGTGCATGATCGGCCCGGCGGGTTACGTCGCCGCCTATATCAACCCGTCGCTGACGAACTACGATCAGCTCGTCCGTTTCGGCTGGTGCTCGTTCCTGCTGACGGTGACCAAGGAGCGCACGACGTGGTTCGGCATGCCGCTGCTGGTGACGAATCTCAAGGACGGCGTCGGCTTTCTGCCGCTGCCCGAGATGGTCTTCTCTCCGATTGGCGATCCGGTCGAAGACGTGGATCTGAAGCCCCTGCAAGAAGGTGACTCGGGTTGTTACATGCGGCGCTTTACCAACGGGTTGGTGGTCGTGAACTCAGGCGCGAAGAAGGGCAAGCAGACCGTCGGCATTCCGGCTGGCTATGTCGATCGGATGACGAAGAAGCCGGTCAAGGAAGTCACTCTCGACGGCGGCGATGCAGGATTGCTGTTGAAGGCGGGGAAGTAACGGCGCGCTGGTTTCCTGATCCTTCTATGCGCGCTCCGCAAGACCCTCTGCCGCGGAGACGCTGAGGCGCAAAGGCGGATTCGCCAATTGCTCTGCGTTTTCGCGTCTCTGCGGGAATTTGCTTCGGCAAGGCGTCGGGAGTGAAAACCCTCTGCCGCGGAGACGCTGAGGCGCAAAGGCGGATTCGCCAATTGCTCTGCGTCATTGCGTCTCTGCGGCACTCACGGATCTGCCGGCAAGATCCCCGCCACCCGCCCGCGATACAGAACCGCAATGCGATCGCTGAGGGCGAAGATCTCCTCCAGGTCCGCCGAGATCAGCAGAATCGCCGTCCCCGCATTGCGCTCCTCGCGCAGCCGCGCGTGGATGACTTCGATCGCGCCCAGATCGACCCCGCGCGTCGGATGCGCGGCGACGAGGGCGCGCGATCCGTGCGCCAAGCGCGAGGCCGCGAGCGCCTTCTGTTGATTGCCCCCCGAAAGCGCGCGAATCGGCGCTTGGGGCACGGGCGGCTCGATACGGAAGGCGTCGATGCATTGGGCGGCATGGCGGCGCAATGTCGACGGCCGCAGCCAGCCGAAGATCGCAAAGCCGCGGCGCCGCTGGTGCGAAAGCAGCAGGTTTTCTCCAAGGGTCATGCCGAGCGCCAGCCCGCCTCGCGAGCGGTCGGGCGGCAGGATCGCCAATCCGCGCGCCACTCGCGTTCGCGGCGAATCGCGGGTGACGTCCACGCCGTCCAACCGAAAGGCGCCGCGCGTCGGCCGCCGGATTCCCGCGAGGCATTCGACCAGCGCCTCTTGCCCATTTCCGTCGACCCCCGCCAGTCCCACGATCTCCCCGGCGTGGATAGCGAGAGTGAAATCCCGCAGCGGCGATCCCGAAGCCCCGGCGCTACGGAGGTCTTCGATTTCGAGAACCGGCTGGCTCGCCTTGAGTGGCATAGGCTTTCCAGCCTGCGCTGTTTCGAAGCCAGGGCGGGAAAATGCGCAGGCTGGAAAGCCTACGCCACTTCTCCGCGGCAACTCGCGTCCGATCATCAGGCGCGCGATGTCGTCTTCGCGAAAGCCCGTCAGCGGCCCTCCGCCCGCCACGCGCCCATGCCGCAGGACGGTGAGATCGTCGGCGATGGCCATGACCTCCGGCAGCCGGTGCGTGATGAACACGATGGAACGCCCGCCCGCGCGCAGGCGGCGCAGGATGGCGAACAAACCCTCGACCTCCGGCGGGGCGAGCGCCGACGTCGGCTCGTCGAGAATCAGGATGCGCGGCTCGCGAATGAGCGCCTTGAGGACCTCTACGCGCAGTCGCTGCGCCAAGCTCAACGCGCTGGCGCGCGCCTGCGGGTCCAGGTCGAACGCGTAGGCGTCAATCGCGCGGCGCGCCGCTTCGACGGCGCGGCGCGTTCCCGGGCGTCCGACTGCGGCGCCGGCGCTCAGGGCCACGTTTTCCGCGACGGTGAACGCTTCGACGAGCGCGAGGCGCTGGGGAACCATCGCGATTCCCAGGCGCGATGCGTCGGCCGGCGTCCGAAGACGGACAGGGCGCCCGTCGACGCGAATTTCTCCGGAATCCGGCGCCGTCAGACCGGCCAGAATGCGCATCAGGGTGGTCTTGCCGGCGCCGTTTTCGCCGACCAGCGCGTGGATCGTCCCCCGCCCCAGCGACCAGTCGATCTCGTCGTTGGCGCGGGCGGCGCCATAGGCCTTCACCATTCGCCGCATTTCGACGATAGGATTCTTAGGGCCATTGTGGCTGACGGGGTCGGGCATGGGCGGCAAGCCGGCGATGGTCTGAGCCGATTATCCACACCGGCCCCGAAGAGCAAAGAGAAGAAGCTCGCAGTGCGACCCTCAGGTCGTATAGGTCACATAGGTCGAATAGGCCCTCTAGGTCCCATCGCTTCAAACATGACCGCCCCTGCTCCCACGCCCCCTTCCTCCGACGCCGACCGCCGCCGGCTGGACCACCGCCGCAAGGCGCATAATCGTCTCGCCGCGCGCCTGATCATTTCGATCCCGGCGCTCTTCTCGCTGGTCGTCATCGCCTATGGCGTCGCGGTCCTCAACATCGTCTTCTATTACGCGCGCGCCGACGATTGGTA
Organism: Candidatus Sumerlaeota bacterium; assembly: GCA_026398515.1. Classification (GTDB taxonomy): domain Bacteria; phylum Sumerlaeota; class Sumerlaeia; order JAPLSS01; family JAPLSS01; genus JAPLSS01. The sequence continues at coordinate 26,903 of JAPLSS010000511.1, forward strand.
CCACGTGGCGTTCTGGATTCTCTTCGCCCTGCTGGGATTCAGCCTGCTGGCGGCGGCGATCGGCGTCGGGCTGGCGTATTCGATTCTCTCGCCGCTGCGGGCGATCGCCCAGGCGCTGGAGCGCGTGGCGCAAGGGGCGCTGGAAGAAACTGTGCAAGTAGTGGCCGGCCAGGAGATCGAGGCCATCGGCGAGAGCTTCAACTCCATGGTTCAGCAGCTCAACAAGGTCTTCCAGGAACGCAACCGCTACTTGGTGGACACCTCCCGCGTCGGCTTGCTGACCGTCGATCCGGAAACGCGCCTGGCCACGCTGAACACCGCCGGCGAGCAGATCCTCGGCCTTCGCGCGAACGACATCCTGGGCAAACGGCTTGGCGACCTGCCCCCGTCGCTCCTGACCGATTCCGGCTGCGCGCCGTTCTTCCAGCGGATCGGCGAGGCCGTCGTTTCGGACGAGCATTCCTTCCATTCCGATCTGATCGCGCTGCGAGGCGAAGCGGGGGAGAGGCGGCTGAGCGTCACCCTGTCGCTCGACCGCCAGTCCGAAGGCCTGCCCAAGGGCTACGTGTTCACCTTTCGCGACGTCACCCAGGGTGAAGCGATGCGCCGGCGCCTGGCGCGCACCGACCAGTTGGCGGCCATGGGCGCCTTCGCCATGGGCCTGGCGCACGAACTGCGCAATCCGCTGGGGTCGATCAAAGGCATGGCGCAACTGCTGGAAGAGACGGCCGTGATCGACGAAGCCGCCTCCAACTTCGCCAGTCGGATCGCGGACGAGGTCGACCGGCTCGACTCGTTTATCCGCGAGTTGCTGGAATTCGGGCAAGAGGCGCCCGAATCGCCCGCGCCGTCTGATTTGGGCGAACTGGCCGCCGAGGCGCTTCACTTGGCCCGAAGCGGCGCCGCGGAACTGGTGGACAAAGGGCTGCGGGTCGAAACGAAGTTTGCCGCGGCGCCGCCTATTGCGCTGCAGCGCCACCGCGTCGTGCGCGCGTTGGCGAACCTCATCTCCAACGCCTTCGACGCCGCGCCGCCGGGCGCCGTGGTGCGCGTGGCGACCTGCATTGAAGGCGCTGCCCCCCTGGAACGCAGCGTCGTCGAAGTGGAAAACGAAGGCCCGCCGATTCCGGAAGAGGATTTGCCGCGAATCTTCGAGCCGTTCTATACGACCAAGCCGAAGGGCACCGGCCTGGGGCTGGCCATCGCCTATCAGATCGCCGTGCAGAACGGGGGCGACCTCGCCGTCCGCCGCGCCGACGGCCGGACCCGCTTCGCCCTGTCCTTCCCCCTGCCGCTGGATCTTGCGCGCGCCATCAAATTGTAAAGGAGAAGCGGGCGGCGCTCCCCCTGCAGAAACGCCGACCCGCTTCTCCGGGAAAGGAGGCGCCTCGCGAGGAAGCGCCTCCTAACCATCGTGACAGAAGAGTGGGACGCCGTCCGCCCTCTTCTCCTTCAGATGTCGAAATACATCGCGAACTCGTAGGGATGCGGGCGCAGCCGCACCGCGTCGACCTCGTGCTTCATCTTGTATTCGATCCAGGTCTCGATCACGTCGTCGGTGAACACGTCGCCCTCGATCAGGAAGTCGTGGTCCTTCTCCAACTCCTCGAGCGCGGCCTCCAAGGACGGCGGGACCTTCTTGATCGCCTTGCCCTCCTCGGGCGGCAGGTCGTAGATGTTCTTGTCGAGCGGCGAGCCCGGGTCCATCTGGTTCTTTACGCCGTCCAGCCCCGCCATCAGCAGCACGCTGAACAGGAAATACGGGTTGCTGGACGGGTCGGGCGGGCGGAACTCCAGGCGCTTGGCCTTCTCGCTCGCCGAGTACATCGGGATGCGGATCGCCGCCGAGCGGTTGCGTTGCGAGTAGGCCAGGTTGATGGGGGCCTCGTAGCCGGGGACCAGGCGCTTGTACGAGTTGGTCGACGGCGCGGCGAAGGCCATGATTGCCCCCGCGTGGTGAATCAGGCCGCCGGTGAAGTGCATCGCCAGTTCGCTCAGGCCCGCGTAGCCATTGCCGGCGAACAGGTTCCTGCCGCCCTTCCAGACGCTGATGTGGGTATGCATGCCGGAGCCGTTGTCCTGAAACAGCGGCTTGGGCATGAAGGTCACCGTCTTGCCGTATTTCCGCGCGGTGTTCTTCAGGATGTACTTGTAGAGGAGCAGCTTGTCGGCCATGTGGGTCAGCGAGTCGAACCGCATGTCGATCTCGGCCTGGCCGGCGGTGGCCACTTCGTGGTGCTGGGCCTCGATGTCGATGCCGCACTCGATCAGCGTCAGCATCATCTCGCTGCGCAAGTCCTGCAACGAATCCGACGGCGGCACGGGGAAGTAGCCTTCCTTATACCGCAGTTTGTACCCCAGGTTCTTCGCGCCCGGAATCTCCTTGGCGTAATCGCGGCCGCTGTTCCACGCGCCCTCGTCGGAGTCGATATAGTAGTAGCCGAAGTTCGGCCCCTGATCGTAGCGCACTTCGTCGAAGATGAAGAACTCGGCTTCGGGGCCGAAGTACGCGACGTCGCCCACGCCCGAGGCCTGCAGGTAGGCTTCGGCTTTCAGGGCGATGTTGCGCGGGTCACGGGTGTATTTCTCGCGGGTGATCGGGTCGACGATGTTGCACACCAGGCTGATCGTGACGGCTTTGGTGAACGGGTCGATGAACGCGGTGGCCGGGTCGGGCATGATCAGCATGTCGGACTCATTGATGGCCTGCCAGCCGCGGATCGACGAGCCGTCGAAACCGAACCCGTCCTCGAACGCCGAGGCGTCGAGCTTGTCCACCGGGACGGTGAAATGCTGCCACATCCCGGGGAAATCCATGAACTTGAAATCCACGCACTGGACGTTGCGCTCTTTGCACAGGGTGAGGACATCCTTCGGACTTTTGCAGGGGGTCGGCATGCGCCTGAACTCCTTTCGGTTGACATGGGCGGAAAGGGCCAATCCAACGGCCCTTTCGTCGAATCGACGCCCTGCTCAGGGCAATCTCCATGCCGCGAAAGCGCGGGCGGCGGATTCCGGCCAAATCCGCCGCCGATTTTCTCCGCCGAATGCTGTCAATGCGCAACTTGCATGTTTGCTTATGATGTCCCAGCCGAATGCCGCGTTAATGGAATACCGCCCCGCCGTCTGGTTACGATCTGGGCGCCATGAGCAAAAAGAGCCAAATGGCGACGAGCTGCGCAAAAACAGATGACTCCCCCCGCCTTTCCCCGCTACAGTGGCCCCATGGACAACGCCGTCGAACTGCGCGGGCTTTCCAAGAAATACGTGGTCGAGGAAGACCGCGCCTACACCTTGAAGGAAAGCGCGTTGCGGCTGTTCCGCACGACCGCGCGCCAGGAGATCGAGGCGCTGCGGCCGCTCGACCTGGACGTGCGCCGCGGCGAGACGCTGGGCATCGTCGGGGCCAACGGCGCCGGGAAGAGCACGCTGCTGAAGTTGATTTCCGGCGTCGCCTCGCCCACCGCCGGCACGGTCCGGGTCGACGGCACGTTGATGGCGCTGATCGAACTCGGCGCCGGCTTTCAACCCGAGCTGTCGGGGATCGAGAACGTGTTCCTCAACGGCTCGCTGCTGGGCCTGTCCGACCGGCGGATCCGCGAACTGCTGCCGTCGATCCTCGAGTTTTCCGGCCTGGGCGTTTTCGTCCACACGCCGGTGAAACGCTATTCCTCGGGCATGGTCCTGCGGCTGGGGTTCGCCATCGCGGCGCACGTGGAGCCGGACGTCATTCTGCTCGATGAGAATCTGGCGGTGGGCGACGCGGCCTTCCAGATCAAGTGCCAGGCCAAGTTGGTCGAGTTGAAACGCAGCGGCCGGACCATCGTTCTGGTGACGCACAGTTTGGACATGGCGGAATGGCTGTGCGACCGCATCGTCTGGCTGAGCCATGGCGGGGTGGCCTCGATGGGCGCGCCGGGCGAGACGATCAAGCGCTACGAACAGGCGATCGCCGACATGGAACTGCGCCCGTGGAGCGAAGAGGCGCGCCGCCAGCATCGCCATTCGCCGCTGACCGAGCGTTTTGGCACGGGCGACGCGGTGATCCGCGAGTTCTCCCTTCGCGACTCGACGACGGGCGCGGCCCGCCACGTGTTCGGCGAAGGCGAGCCGATGACCATGGAAATCGCCTATGAAGCCCGGCGCACGATCCCCAACCTTAACGCCGAGGTGTCCGTTCATCGCGAAGACGGCTTGTCGGCTTTCCTCGTCAACGCGACCGAGGAAGGCCGGACGTTTCACGTGGAACGAGGGGAAGGGGTCATCAAGATCGCGTTCGACCAACTGTGGCTTCGGCCGGGGCGCTATCTGGCGTACGTGGGCCTGAGCCCGAACGACAATCCGAGCGTGTTCTTCGATCTGCACCTGCGGATGTACCACTTCCTCGTTGAGCCGCGCCACGCCACGCAATTCGCCACGGCGATCCGCCTGCCGGCGCGGCTGGAGATGCGGACGGGGGGGTGAGGCGAGGACCAAAGGGACCTATTGGTTTTCTTGCCCCGACCCTCACGGCAAAGTCGCCAGGGTCTCTTTGACGCGCTCGGTTTGCGGGTACGTGGGATATCGGTCGAGAACCAGCTGGAGGGCTTTCCGGGCGTTTTCGTTGTCCTTCAGATAGTAATAGCAATATCCGATTTTCGCCGCCGCCTCCGACTCGTAGCTGCACCCCGGATAGTCTTTGAGCACTTTCTGATAGACTTCGATGGCTTTGAGGAATTCACCCTTGGCGGCCGCGGGCAGTTCGCCGGCGCCTTTGGCCTGGCCCAGCCCCTTGCTGTAATGGCACTCGCCAACCCAGAACAGGGCGTCGCCCGCGCGCGGATGCTTGGGGAACGCCTGCACGAACTGCTCGTATTTCACCTGCGCGCGGTCGATGTCCTGGGCGGTCCACGCCTTCGTCGCCTCCAGGTACGCGTCCTCCGGCGAGATGCCCGCCAGGGGCGAGGCAGACGCCGCCGGAGTCGGCGTCAAGGTGCCGGCCGTGGCGGACGGCGTGGCCGGGGCCGTGGGCGCCCCAAGGCTCGACGTCGAAGCCGGCGGGATTCCCGTCGCCATCGGCGCGCCGCCCGGCGCCGCCCCTTCGGGCGGGCGGGCCATCATGTCCGCCAGCCGCTCGTCGACATCGCGCAGCGTCGATCCGAGCGACTCATGCCGCACGTCCAGCTTCTCCTCGATGGCGTTGAGCGAGTACATGATCTTCTGGTCGTTGCCCGTGGACGTTTCCTTCAGCCGGTTCAACTCCAGCTTGATGTCGCGGATATCGCTCTGAATCTGATTGGCCTCGGACCTGGTCAAAAACGAGCATCCGACGCTCGACATGGCGAGCGCCGCCCCCATCGCGGCCACGATCGTGCGCTTCATCGCCCTGCTCCAGGAGACTCGAATGGCTCCGCCCCGCCCCTCGCCGGCGCTCAGGGCCTGCGTCCGGGGCGGATTCCAACGCCGGCCGAGCCCAACGCCGGCCGATTTCCCGCCCGGGTCCAACTCATTTATACACGAGGAACTGCACGCGGCGGTTCTTGGCCCAGGCCGCCTCGTTGTGCCCGGGATCGATCGGCCGGTCTTTGCCGTAGCTGATGACCTTGAGGTTCTCGGGCCGCACGCCCTTGGCCGCCAGGAACTCGCGCACCGCGATGGCGCGCCGTTCGCCCAGCGCGAAGTTGTATTCGCGCGTTCCCCGCTCGTCGCAATGGCCTTCGAGCAAGACCTGCGTGGTGGGATTCTCCTGCAACCACGCGGCGCTGCTTTCGAGTTTGGCCTGCTCCCGGCTGTCGATATCGGCCCGGTCATAGGCGAAGTACACGGTCTGCAGCGCGGAGACCGCCTCGGTGGCCCCGCCCGTCGGCCGCGCGTTGGCCAAGTTCATGTTGCCTTCGCCCGGCACTTCGGGCATTTGCAGCCCTTCTGGGGTGACTTCGGGGCCGCCGGTCATCGGCGGAGGGGGCAAGGGTTCCAAATTCTGCTCGGGGCCGGGCGCCGCCTTGGTCTCTTTGCTCCAGAAGTCCCACCACGGTTTGCCGGAACTGCTGCCGCGGCAGCCCGCCGTCACAACGCACACCAACATCAGCATGCCGGCCAGCCGGGCCGTCTGGATCGCCTGCTTGGACATGTCGGGATTCCTCCTGCTCGAATTCGAAAGATGAACAGCGGTTGCGGCGCCGAAACTCGGCCGCCGCTTCGGCCTATTCCTCCACAGACCCCGCTCGCCCCATGGAGTTCCCCCCCGGGAGGGCTTCCCCCGCATTCTATTCATTGTAGACCACGAAACGGACTCGCCGGTTTAGACGCCAGGCGGTTTCGTTGTCGCCTGAAGCCACCGGCCGCTCCTTGCCATAGCTGATCGTGTGCATGCGTTTGGGATCGGCGCCCTGTTCGATGAGGAACGCGCGCACCGCGTCGGCGCGCTTCTGCCCCAGCATCAGGTTGTATTCATGCGTTCCGCGCTGATCGCAGTGGCCCTCGATCTGGACCCGGGCCTTGGAATGACGCTTCAGCCACTCCACGGCGTCGGCCAGCGCCTGGCGCGTCTCCGAAGTCAGCTCCGCCGAATCGTAATCGAAATAAACCGTTCGCAGCTGCGGCACGGCGCTCACGGCGGGCCGGCGCGGCGGCTCGGGCCGTGAAGCCCGCTCGCCCGGATCGGCGCCTGCGTCCTTGGTTGACAGGACGGGGTAGGCGTCTCTTTCCAATTCCGGGGAAACCAAAGCGCTCTGTCCCGCGTCGCTTCGGCCTTTCTCGCCGCCGAGCCCTGACGGCCACGTCGCGCACCCGCCGACAACCACGGCGAGCGCGCCCGCAACAAGCCCTAAGCCGCCTTGGCGCAAGCGCCCGCGTGCAGCGCCACTGATAGTGCCGCGCGCTTTCACGGCCTGTCAACTCCTATCATGAGAAAGTCCCGCCGGATGCCCCGCCGGCCGGCGCTACGAACAGCCCGCTCTACTTTGTCGGCGGATATGGCCCCCAATCCGGGGAATGGCTTTCCCCCTGGAACGTGATCTGGCGCACGTTGGTCCCGTCGGAATTCATGATGTAGAGCTGATACGAGCCGGTCCGGTCCGACGAAAACACCAAGTGCTCGTTGTCGGGCGCCCAGGAGGCGTCCTCGTTGTTGCCGCCGCCGTTGGTCAGTTGTTTCCAATCCTCCCCCTCGACGTTCATCGTGTAGATGTTGTAGTCGTCGCCATAGGAGACCTGCGAGGTGAAGGCGATCCGGTCGCCCTTGGGCGACCAATCGGGCGAGACGTTCTGGTAGTTCTTGAAGGTGATGCGCCGCGGGTTCGTGCCGTCGGCGTTCATGATGTAGACGTGCGGATGGCCGGTGCGGTCGCTGACAAAAGCGATTTCGCCGGCATTGGGGCTCCAGGACGGCGAACCGTCGATGGCCTTGTTGGTGGTCAGGCGCGTCAGACCCTGGCCGTTGCGGTCCATGGTGTAGATTTCGGCGTTGCCGTCTTTGGACAGCATGGCGGCGATCAACTGGACCGCCGGGCTCCAGTCGGGGGAGAGGTTGGAGCCAGAGCGGCGCGAGATGAACCACGACTTCGAGCCGTTGGTGTAGACGCCGCACATGTCGGGGTTATAGTCCTTGTACGAGGTGTAGTAGAGTTCGGTGGCGTTGGCGCCCCAGGTGGGCGTGGCGTCCAAACTCTTGTCCGAGGTGGCCTGGCGCGGGTTCTTGCCGTCGGCGTCGCAAAGGAAGATTTCCTTGTTCTGCCCCTGACGGCTGACGTAGGCGACCTGGGTCGAGGCGATGCCGCGCACGCCGGTGACCGCCTGGACGATCTCGTCGGCGATCCAATGCGCCAGCGCGCGGTATTCCGCGGCCTTCTGGGTATAGCGCTTGCCCAGAACGCGCTGGCCTTCGTTCACGCTGTATAGTTTGCAGTCGATGGACAGCGTGTCATCGCCGGCGATCTGATATTCCGCGACGACCAGGAATTGGGCCTGCAGGGCGCGCCAATCGACGAAATTGATGACGCCGGATTTGCGGTCGCGCGCGGCGGCGTCTTCAATCAGCCCTTGTTGGTCCCGGTCCCCGACCTGCTTGAAATAGCCCGAAATCTCCAGGTCATTGTAGATGATGGTGTTGAAGACTCCCGGCTCCAGCTGCCTGGCGGAGCCTTGCCCGGGCTGGAAGCTGGGAATGGCGATGGTCGAGACCGTGCGGCCTTCTTGCGCGCGCACGACGCCGATGTCGGCTTCCACTTCGGCGCCAGGGGCGAGAGGAACGAAGGGGGTCAGGAGGGCGCACAATCCGGCGAGGGCGATCCATGTCTTCCGCAACATGCCGTAGAGCCTTTCCGAGAGAGGGAATGAGAAGGCGGCGAGGCGCGCCGCCCGCGGAGCGAAATGACAACGCCGCGGACAAGTCCACGTCCTGCGCCGGGCAAAGTCGCCTGTTCCCGCAGGCACGGACTTCCACAATCGTCGAAATTGTTGGCGGGAGCGGGAGCGTTTTTCAACCCATTTCTTTTCTCCCCCGTGCGACCAGACCCGCCGCGCGCGGCGAGGGTTTGATCCGTTGAGTTCGGAGTGACGCCTTTAGGCGTTCGGACGGCCAATCCGGAAGCGCCTGGAATAACGCCTGAAGGCGTCACTCCGAACTCAACGCCCGAAGTCTCTGTTGTCGTTTTCCGCCAGTTGTGTACGATACGTGGAGGATGTCTCGCGGTCATTCCCGTTACGGAGGGCTGAACGATGGCTCGCAAATCCCCGCTCCAGGAACGCGCGGCGGAGGCCTGCAAACGCCTGAAGAAGAACTACCCCGACGTGACCATTC